>JBBSIT010000314.1:0-5675 GCA_038231995.1 Acetobacterales bacterium
CGTTGCTGGACCTGCTGATGCGTTAATCCGCTTGGACCAGCGCCTTCCCACACTCGGCCACGATCCGGCCGGCTTTGAGCGTGGTGCGGCTGCCGGGATGCTGGGCGACGGCCTCGGCGATTGTCTCGGCATCCACCAGCACCAGGTCCGCGGCGCAGCCGGGTTGCAGGCCGTGGCCGTCCAGGCCGATGGCGCGGGCGCCGCCGATGGTGACGATGTCCAGCGCGAGGGCGAGCTCGTCGTCGCGCCGCAGGTTGTTGCGCAGGCCGATGAGCGTGGCGCGCTCCAGCATGTCGGCGTTCCCGTACGGACCCCAGGTGTCGCGCATCCCGTCCGACCCGGCGCATATCGCGACGCCAGCCGCGGCCAGACGCTTGACCGGCGGCACCGGGCGGGAGGCGGAGCCGGTCGTCATGACCGCTATGCCGGCGGCGGCCAGCGCGTCCAGCAGGGGGTCCACGAGCGCCGGGTCGGGGTGGCCGAGGCAGAAGGCGTGGCTGATGACGACGCGGCCGGCCATGCCCAGCGCGCGGGTGCGCTCGATGATGAGCTCCATCGAGAATGCGCCGAGTTCGCCGGGCTCGTGCAGGTGAATGTCCACCGGCTTGCCCCAGCGCTCGGCCAGGCCGAACACGGCGTCGAGATGCCCCTTTGGGTCGCGGTCGATGGCGCAGGGGTCGAGGCCGCCCACGGCGTCGGCGCCGAGGCGCATGGCCTCGTCGAGCAGCTCCAGCGTGCCGGGCCGGATCAGCAGCCCGCTCTGCGGGAAGGCGACGATCTCGATGGTGCAGGCGTCGCGCATGGCGTCCCGCGTCGCCATCACGCCCTCGATGCCGCTGACGCCGCACTCGGTGTCCACGTCCACGTGGCTGCGGATGTGGGTGGTGCCGTGCCCGACGGAGAGGGCGACCTGCCGGGCGGACTGGCGACGCGGCGGAATAGGCAGCGCATGGCGGGCAGCGCGCTCGTTGTCTATCTTGTCCTGTAGGCGCGGCCCGACCTCGTTGCGATACCACGGCATGCCGAGCAGCGACTTGTCGAGATGGGTATGCGCCTCGATCAGGCCGGGCAGCAGCAGGCGCCCGCCGCCGTCCAGCACGGGCAGTCCCTCGGGCGCCGGGCCGCCGATCGCGGCGATGCGGCCGTCCTTGATGGCGATATGGGTCTCGGCGGCGCCGAGCGGGCGGATGCAGGTCAGGAGCAGGCTGGTCATGGCGTCGTCTCCGTAAGCGGGTTTCCCGTGCGCCGGCAGCATCGGATGATCCTTAGCCGACTGCCCATACGCGGCTCCAACCGGGATTGGCACGGGCTGCGCGATGCCGTCATATGGGCGCGAACGGTGCGGCGGACCAAAGCGGCACGACAGGCCCGGCGCGGAGGCTGGGCAACAGGGAGCACGGACATGCGGCTGACATCATCACTCTCGCGCCGGGCAACCTTCGGCGCTGCGGCTGCTGCGGCGCTGACCCTCGGGGGGCGGGCGCAGGCGGCGCCCATCACAATCAAGTTCAGCCACGTCGTTGCCGACAGCACGCCGAAGGGGCAGGCGGCCAACAAGTTCAAGGAGGCAGCCGAGCGGCTGCTGCCGGGCAAGGTGCGGGTCGAGGTGTATCCGAGCTCGCAGCTCTATGGGGACGCCAAGGAGCTCGAGGCGCTGCTGCTCGGCGACGTGCACCTGCTGGCGCCGTCGCTCTCCAAGTTCGACAAGTTCACCAAGGCGGTGCAGGTGTTCGACCTGCCTTTCCTGTTCGACGACATGGCGGCGGCGGATCGGTTCCAGGACGGGCTGACGGGACAGGCGCTGCTGAAGTCGCTGGAGAAGCGGGGGCTGCTCGGCCTCGGGTACTGGCATAACGGGCTGAAGCAGCTCTCGGCCAACAAGCCGCTGCTGGTGCCCTCTGACGCGCGCGGCCTGAAGTTCCGCGTGCAGTCCTCGGACGTGCTGGTGGCGCAGTTCCAGGCGATCGGCGCCAACCCGCAGAAGCTCGCCTTCGCCGAGGTGTACCAGGCGCTGCAGACCGGCGCCGTGGATGGGCAGGAGAACACCTGGTCGAACATCTATAGCCAGAAGTACCAGGAGGTGCAGTCCGACATGACGCAGTCGGACCACGGCCTGATCGACTACATGGTCGTGACCAACAGCAAGTGGTGGAACGGCCTCGCCCCCGACATCCGCGCCGGGCTGAGCCAGGCGCTGAAGGAGGCGACGGCGCACAATAACGCCGTCGCCGAGAAGCTGAACGCCGACGCGCGGGCGGCGATCGTCGCGTCGGGCAAGACGACCATTCACACGCTGACCGCGGACCAGCGCGGGCAGTGGCGGGAGGCGATGCGCCCGGTCTGGAAGCGCTTCGAGAAGGAGATCGGCGCGGACGTGATCGCCGCGGCGGAGAAAGCGGGCAAGACTGCCTGAATGGAGGCCCTTCGCACCGTCTGGCACCGGCTGGAAGAGGGCGTCATCGCCCTTCTGCTGGCCTTCATGACGCTCATCACCTTTTATCAGGTGGTACTACGCTATCTGTTCAATGAAGGGCTGCTCTGGGGGCAGGAGGCGGTGCTCTACGCCTTCGCCTGGCTCGTGCTGTTCGGCCTCGCTTATGGCGTGCGCACCCGGGCGCATCTCGGCATCGACCTCGTGGTGAAGATGATGTCTCCGGCCGGGCGCCGCAGCACCGGCCTCGTCGCGGTGGCGCTCTGCATGGTCTATGCCGGGCTGCTCGCCTGGGGGTCATGGGTCTATATCGCCAAGCTGTATGAGGTGGGCATCGAGGCGCAGGACCTGCCGATCGAGCGCTGGCTGCTCGGCGCGGTGATGCCGTTCGGCTTCCTGCTGCTGCTCGCGCGGCTCATCGTCGAGGCGCGGCTGATCCTCACCGGTGCCACGCCGGGCTTCGAGATCGCCGATGAGGCGGGCGACGCGCTGCGCGACCTCTACGATCCGCGTACTTAAACCCCGTCCAGTTTGGAAATCATAGTCCCGCCCCTGTGATCAGGGGCACGGCATCGCAGTCACCTTCTCTGGCCAGAGGCGGACAGGACCATGGTTTTCAAACTGGACGCGGTTTAGGTTCGGCATGATCGTCGCGTTCCTGTTCGCCGCGCTGTTCGTGCTGATGCTGCTCGGCGTGCCCATCGCGGTGTCGCTCGGACTGTCCGCCACGCTCACCATCCTGTTCTTCGGGGAGGACAGCGTCGCCTCGCTCACCATCAAGTTCTTCCAGGCGATGCAGGAGAACTACACCCTGCTCGCGATCCCGTTCTTCGTGCTGGCCGGCAACTTCATGACCACGGGCGGCGTGGCCCGGCGGATGATCGCCTTCGCGGTGGCCTGCGTCGGCCACCTGCCCGGCGGGCTCGCCATCGCCTCCGTGCTGGCCTGCATGCTGTTCGCCGCCGTGTCCGGCTCGAGCCCGGCCACCGTGGTCGCCGTTGGCTCGATCGTGATCGGCGGCATGGTGCGCACGGGCTACTCGCGGGACTTCGCCGCCGGGGTGATCTGCAACGCCGGCACGCTCGGCATCCTGATCCCGCCGTCGATCGTCATGGTGGTGTATGCCGCGACAACGGAGACGTCGGTCGGACGGCTGTTCATGGCAGGGGTGGTGCCGGGGCTGGTGCTGGGCGGGATGCTGATGGGCGTCATCCTGATCGCCGCCATCCGCCTGGGCCTGCCGCGCGAGCCCTGGCCGGGCTTCAGCGCTGCGACCCTCGGCGTCGTGCGGGCGGGCGGGCGGGCGGTGTGGGGCCTGCTGCTCATCGTCATCGTGCTGGGCGGCATCTACGGCGGGATCATGACGCCCACGGAGGCGGCGGCGGTGTCCGCGGTCTATGCCTTCATCATCGCCGTGTTCGGCTACCGCGACCTCAAGCTCGCGCAGGTGCCGAAGGTGCTGGTTGATTCCGGCCGCGTTACGATCATGCTGATGTTCATTATCGCCAACGCCTTCCTGTTCAGCCACGTGCTGACTACGGAGCAGATCCCGCAATCCATCGCGGCGGCCATCATCGGCGCCGGGCTGGAGCCCTGGCAGTTCCTGATCGTGATCAACCTGATCCTGCTGGTGGCCGGCAACTTCATGGAGCCGTCCTCCATCATCCTGATCCTGGCGCCGATCCTGTTCCCGATCTCCCAGCGCCTCGGCATCGACCCGATCCATCTCGGCGTCATCATGGTCGTGAACATGGAAATCGGCATGGTCACACCCCCGGTGGGGTTGAACCTGTTCGTCACCTCGGGGGTCACGGGCATGAGCGTGGCGGAGGTGGTGCGCGCCGCCATGCCTTGGCTGCTCGTCCTCCTCGTGTTCCTCGTGATCGTGACGTACGTGCCCTGGCTCTCGCTCGCCCTGCCGAACGCGGTTTACGGCCCGGGTTAGCTCCCGGGAAAGCCGTACAGCTCCGCCGGGTTCTCGACCAGCACGCGGCGCCGCGCCGCCTCGTCCGGCACCCAATCCGCCAGCAGGTCGAACAGCACGGCGTCGTCCGGCTTGCGGTCGGCCGGCTCCGTCGGGTGCGGCCAGTCGCTGCCCCACACCATGCGCTGCGGGTTCGCGGCGTACAGCGCCTTCCCCACCACGCCGCTATCCGCGTAGCCCGGCGGACCCGACTTGCTGTCCATGTAGGCGCCGGACAGCTTGACCCAGGTGTTCCCGCGGTCGAGCAGCCGCCGCACCACGGCGAAGGCCGGATGGTCCACCCCCGCCGGCTGCGGCAGCCGGGCGCGATGGTCGAACACGATGCCCGACGGCAGCCGCATGAACAGGTCGCCCGCGGCTGCGATCTGGTCGCCCAGCATGTGCATCTGGCAGTGCCACCCCATCTCCGCGACCCGGCGCGACAGCGGCTCCACCATATCCTGCGTCGTCGCCCCCGCCTGCACCAGGTTGAAGCGGATGCCGCGCACCCCCGACTCGTGCATCCGCCGCAGCTCCGCGTCGGTGACGGAAGTATCGACCACCCCGACCATGCGCGTCCGCTCCGCCCCGAGCTGCGGGATCAGCCCGAGATACGCGCGGTTGTCCGTCCCATACGTGGAGGGCTGCACCAGCACGCAGCGGGTCGTCCCGAGGCGGCGCTGCAGCGCCCGGAAGTCCTAGACCCCAGCCTCGGGCGGCCGCAGCGTGGCGTTGGCCGCGACCGGGAAGCTGTCGTCGTAGATATGGAAGTGGCAGTCCGCGGCGTTCGCGGGCGCCCGGGTCCGCGGCGGCTCGTCGCCGACCGACCACCGCACCGCTTGCCGCTGCTGCGCCCGCGCCGCCGGGGCGGCTCCGGCAGCCAGCGCCGCTGCTCCAACAAGTACCTCGCGACGACCCGGCTCGAATCCGACCATCTATTCTCTCCCCAACGCCTCTTGCGGGCGCGCGCCGAAACGCTAGACCCATCTTGAACGGGGAGGGAAGCGCCGATGAGCACCGGGTTGCGCAAGGGACTGACGAGCTATGGCGACGCAGGCTTCTCGCTGTTCCTCCGCAAAGCCTTCATCAAGGCGGCCGGCTACTCCGATGACGCGCTGGACCGGCCCATCGTCGGCATCGCCGACACCGGCAGCGACTACAACCCCTGCCACGGCAACGCGCCCCAGCTCATCGATGCCGTCCGCCGCGGGGTCATGCTCGCCGGCGGCTTGCCGATGAGCTTTCCCACCATCTCCATCCACGAGAGCTTCGCCCACCCCA
>JBBSIT010000315.1:0-5673 GCA_038231995.1 Acetobacterales bacterium
GCGGACGGAAAGTGCCACGTGGGGTCAAGCGTAAGATGAGCAGCTACCCGCTGCGACCCCGAACCCCACAGCCGACCACCCGCGTCGACTTCAACGCCGCCATCCGGATCGCAAAGTGAACAGTATTGGGGCTAGGCTGGGCGCTCTCTCCAGCTTGCCGCCGTTCCTCGCCCTGATCTGGCGCACCAGCCCCGCCTTGACGAGCGCGATGCTCGTCCTGCGGCTGGCGCGCGCCGTCCTGCCGGTCGCGACCCTGTTCGTCGGCAAGCTGATCATCGATGAGGTCGTACTCCTGTCGCGCCTGCCCGGCGCGCCTGCGGATCCCGCCGCCTGGTGGGACAGCGGCCTGCTGTTGCCGCTGCTGCTCCTGCTCGGCGCGGAGCTCTGCCTGGCCCTGCTGGCGGATGGGCTGGGCCGCGTGGTCTCGCTGCTGAGCCAGCTGCTGTCCGAGCGGTTCAGCGACGAGGCGAGCCTGCGGCTGATGCGGCACACCGCGACGCTCGACCTGCGGGACCTCGAGGACAGCGAGACGCAGGACCGGCTGGACCGCGCACGCCGCCAGGCCAGCGGGCGCACCGGCCTGATCGGCTCGATGTTCGGCCAGGCGCAGGACCTGCTGACCCTCGCGGGCTTCGCCGCCGGCATCGCCGCCTACGCGCCCTGGCTCATCCTCATGCTGGCCGCCGCCCTCGTCCCGGCCTGCCTCGGCGAGGCACACTTCAACGGCCTCGCCTACGCGCTCAGCGTCAAGCGCACGGCCGAGCGGCGCGAGCTCGACTACCTGCGCCAGACCGGCGCCAGCACCGAGACCGCCAAGGAAGCCAAGCTGTTCGGCCTGCACGGCTTCCTCGCCGACCGCTACCGGACCCTGTCCACGGCGATGCAGCGGGAGAACCGGGCCTTCGCGGCGCGCCGGGCGGGGTGGGGCGCCGGTCTCGCGGCCGTGGGCACCGTCGGCTACTACGCCGCTTACGCCTACCTAGCCTGGCGCACCGTGGCCGGCGGGCTCTCGGTCGGCGACCTCACCTTCCTCGCCGCCTCGTTCCTGCGGCTGCGCGGGCTGCTCGAGGGCGTGCTGACCGGCTTTTCGGCGCTTGCGGGCCAGGCGCTCTACCTGCAGGACCTGTTCTCGTTCCTTGAGATGCGGCCCGCGATCGTGTCGCCGCCCGACCCGCGCCCGTTCCCGGCAGCCCTGGGCAGCGGGATCGTGTTCGAGGATGTCGGCTTCCGCTATCCCGGCGGCGAGCGCTGGGCGGTGCGCCACCTGAGCTTCGCGCTCCCCGCCGGCGAGGTGCTGGCGCTGGTGGGGGAGAACGGGGCCGGCAAGACGACCATCGTCAAGCTGCTGACTCGGCTCTACGACCCGAGCGAGGGCCGCATCCTGCTCGATGGTCACGACCTGCGCGACTACGACGTCGATGCCGTGCGGAGCGGCATAGGCGTGATCTTCCAGGACTTCGTGCGCTACGACCTGACCGCCGCCGACAACATCGCGATCGGCCGCATCGCCGCACGCGACGACCGGCTGCAGATCAAGCGCGCCGCCGAGCGCGGCCGTGCGGACGAGGTGATCCGGGGGCTGCCCGGCGGCTACGACCAGCTGGTCGGCCGCCGGTTCCGCGGCGGCATCGACCTATCCGGCGGCGAGTGGCAGAAGATCGCGATCGCGCGCGCCTACATGCGCGACGCGGCGGTGCTGATCCTGGACGAGCCCACGGCGGCGCTGGACGCCCGCGCGGAGTACGAGGTGTTCCAGCGCTTCAAGGCGCTGAGCGCCGGGCGCACCTCGGTGCTCATCTCGCACCGGTTCTCGAGCGTGCGGATGGCGGACCGCATCCTGGTCGTGGCGGACGGTCGGGTCGAGGCGAGCGGAACCCACGCGGAACTGCTCGCGCAGGGCGGCCGCTATGCCGAGCTGTTCGGCCTCCAGGCCGCCGGATACCGCTGAGGGTGCGTTATGTCGGGCCAGAGTAGAGAGCGCGATGCGGATCGCGTTCGAGCAGATGGTCTACTGGCTTGCGGACGAGCACGGCTTCACCGACGCCGAGGCCTACATGTTCCTGGGCCAGATCGCCGAGGCACGGTGCACCCAGGTCGTGAACCCAAAATATACCTACGTCTGCAAGGTTGCGAAGGAACTGCTGCAGTAAGCTCGTCCTGTCACGGCTGCCCTGGCCGAGCCCGTGATGTCCGTCCGGGACCGTACCGGCGCTCCAGCGAGCGGACGGCGAGGCTCGCCGGAATGCTGATGACGAGATAGATGACGAAGACGACCGTATAGATGCGCATGTACTTGAACGTATCCGCGGCGATGAGCTGGCCGCGAAACATCAGCTCCGCGATTGATATCGTGGACACTAGCGCCGTGTCCTTGAAGAGGGAAACGAAGTAGTTGCCGACTGGCGGCACCACGATGCGAATGGCCTGCGGCAGCACGACGAGCCGCAGTGTCAGCCCCCGGGTCAGCCCGAGAGCGCCTGCTGCCTCCCATTGCCCGCGGTCCACCGCGGCGATCCCGGCCCGGAATACCTCGCTGAGATAGGCGCCGTAGTTGATGGCCAGGCCCGCCAGGCCCGCCTGGATGGGCGTCAACCGCATGCCGATAAGCGGCAGCACGTAGTAGATGTAGAAGAGCTGCAGCAGCAGCGGGGTTCCGCGGATCAGCTCCACGAACACGAGGGCGGGCAGGCGCAAGACGCGGCTGCGGCTGATCCGTGCCAGCGCCAGCAGCAGGCCGAGCACCAGGGCGAGCGCCATGCTGCCGCAGGTCAGGAACACCGTGAGCTGCACACCGGCCCACAGGTCCGGCGCCCAGGCACGCAGGTCGTTCAGCATGCGGCGGAAAGTGTCCCGTTCGGAACGGGCCTGTCGCTACGGGCTGAGAAAGAATGCCGTCGGCGTCAGGCCCCACTTCTCGAAGATGCGCGCCGCCGTGCCGTCGCTGCGCATGGCGGCGTAGGCCGCGTTGAAGGCGCGCGTGAACCCGGCATTCCCCTTGGCCAGACCGAACGCGCAATTGGAGGTCTGCTTGTCCTCCGGACGGTAATCCGCCACGAGCTCGAACTTGAGCTCGGGGTTCTGCTTGAGTGCGTAAGCCGAGAGGCTGGCGTCCACCACGGCGGCGTCGAGGCGTCCGGCCGACAGGTCGGCGAGCACGTTCTGGATGGTCGGGTACTGCCGGATGTCGATGGCCTGACCGGCCGGGCACTTCGCGCTCGCTTGCCGCAGCAGGTCTATGTAGGTGGTGCCCTGATAACTCCCTGCCGCGCGGCCACACAGGTCGGCGAGCGCGTGTATGGCCTTCGGGTTGCCCGGCGGAACGTCGAGTGCCTCCGGGTTGAAGAACGTGACGTCGGTGAAGTCGATCACCTCTTGCCGTGCAGGGCGGATGTACATGGCATCCCCGATCAGCTGGATGCGGCCGCTCTGGATAGAGGGGATCAGGCTGTTGAATGGCATGGCGACCACGCGCAACTCGGCCTTCACGCCGGCACGGGACAGGAACTCTCGCAGGATATCGGGCAGCACTCCGGCTGCCTGCTGGGTTTGCGAATCCACGAAGGACAGGGGTGCATCGTTCGATGTGCCGATCAGGAGCTCGCCCTTGCTGCGCACATCGTCCAGGAGGTCTGCAGCCCGCGACGGGAGTGCCCAGCCAAGAACCATGGCGGCGAGAACTACCTTGGCGAGCAATCCGGACACGGCACGAAGCGGCGGGCGGCGCATGGCGGCATCTCCTGCGGGATGTCTCGATCACAAACGGTTTCATAGCCCTCGGCAAGCGCATTCCGGCTGACGCAGGGTCGGTTCGGCGCTTATCCTGCCGGAATGGCCGTCGAGCACGAGAAACCCATTGAGCAGATACCGGCACGCCAGGGCCGCGCCGTCCGCCTCGCGCCGCGGTCGCTGATCGAGGTGATCAACACCCACGGGTCGCAGGTGCTGGACACCTGGGCCTTCTCCGCCGCCGACCCAGCCGAGCACATGTCCATGGAGCACACGCGC
The DNA here is from genome assembly GCA_038231995.1 of Acetobacterales bacterium. Lineage (GTDB taxonomy): Bacteria > Pseudomonadota > Alphaproteobacteria > Acetobacterales > Acetobacteraceae > JBBSIT01. The sequence goes on from JBBSIT010000315.1 coordinate 4,006, forward strand.
TCGGTCAACAGCCGCTGGAGCGTCGGCCGGGGCACGAGCTTCGTGTCGTGCCGCCGCCGGCCGATGCTGACCCTGGTTGAGGACACCTCGCCCGGCGTCCACGATACTTTGCTCCCTGCGTGCAGTCCGGAGATCTATCGCGAGATCGGCTGCATAGGCTGGCACGCGAGCTGCGAGGAGAACCTGCACACGTCCTTGCGGGAGTCTGGCCTGGCGGTTCCGTTCACGCCGGCGCCGCTCAACCTGTTCATGAACGTGCCTATCAGCTCGGAGGGCACGCTCGATCGCATGCCGCCGACCTCGCGCCCGGGCGACCGCGTGGTGCTGCGGGCCGAGATGGAATTGTGGCTCGTATTCTCGGCCTGCCCGCAGGACGTGACGCCGATCAACGGCGCGCTGCGCACCCCCACGGACGCCCATTACCGTTTGGTCTGAGGAGCCGATGGACGAACTCGCCCGCCCGCCCGACAGCCTGGCCCTCCCACGCTTCTGCGGCATCGCGACGTTCATGCGCCTGCCCCAGGCAGCTACCGCCGAAGGCCTGGACGTGGCCGTGCTGGGCTTACCCTCAGACAACGGCTCGCCCTTCCGTACGGGCGCGCGGTTCGGGCCTCAGGCGATCCGGGGCGCCTCGGTCATGCTGCGGCCAATCAACCCGTATCGCGGCAACGTGGACGTCTTCGCGGCCCTGCGCGTCGCCGACCTCGGTGATGCCGCCGTCATACCGGGCTACATGCCCAGCACGTTGCAGCACCTCGAAGCGGCGGTGCGCCGCGTCGTGGACGCGGGAACCTGCCCCTTGCTGCTTGGGGGAGACCACGGCGTCAGCATCGCGAGTCTGCGCGCTGTGGCGCACCGCCATGGCCCATTGGCCCTGGTGCATTTCGACGCGCACAGTGACACGTGGGACACCTACTTCGGCGGAGAGCGTCACAGTGCTGGCACCCCATTCCGCCGCGCGGTGGAGGAGGGCCTGGTAGACCCGCACCGCTCGCTTCAGCTCGGCCTGCGGGGCTCTTTGTTCACCCCTGACGACGTCGAGCAGTCCCGGCGGCTGGGCTACGAGGTGCTCACGACGGACGAGATGCTGGCCGAAGCGCCCACTGCTTTGGCTGCACGCATCGCCTCCCGGGTGAATAGCGCGCCGACCTACATCAGCTTCGATCTCGACGTGGTCGATCCCGGCAACGCGCCCGGCGTGCAGACGCCGGAGGTGGGCGGCCCATCCGCGCGCGAGATGCTGGCCATCCTGCGAGCGTTGCATGGCCTACATCTGGTTGGAGCGGACGTGGTCGAGTGCAATCCGCTCTACGACGGTCCGGGCGCCGTGACGGCGCTGCTCGGCGCCACGGTTGCTGCGGAGATGCTGGCGTTGAGAGCAGAGTTTTCAATTCGGATGCAGCGTTCCACAGAATGAAAACAGCAAAGCGGGCAGTGCACATCTACACGGCCAGCCTCGTGCTGGCAGCCGTCACAGTCTCAGTCGTGGCATTCCGCTGGCTAGCTAGCACTACAGTTGCACCTTGGATAGAGCCTCAGTAATTGCTCACCGTGTGGGTAGAGCGTGCGTTTGGGACGGCTGGGGTCGGGCGGATGGTGCGCCGGTGTAGCGGGCCACTGGTGGATTCTGGATTGCGCGCTCGGGCGGATTGTGAGTCAACCCTTCCA
>JBBSIT010000316.1:0-5669 GCA_038231995.1 Acetobacterales bacterium
GAAGACGCGCTACGGCCGCCCGACCTGCCCCTTCGACGAGCTGCCGCCGGGCATGCCTGCACCCGGCACACAGTACGAGCTGCTGCGCAAGTTTGACCACCCGACCCTGTTCTGGGAGGGCGAGCCGACGCCGACCGTGGCGGAGATCCTGGCCATCGGAGCCAAGTCGCGAGCCGAGCGCGCCGCGGCGGCCCCGCCGCCGCCGATCCAGCCGAAGCGCGCCTACGACGGCGACGGCCTCGGTCCGGTGCGAGACTACATGGATGCAATGAAGGTGGTGAACCAGCAACTGCGCGAGTTCGCCGCGGCGGCGCGCCAGCGCGAGGCGGCACGGCTGGCGCAGGTCGCCGAAGTAGGCCGCGCAGAGGCGCCGGACCTGAACAGCATGATGTTTATGCAAACGGCGATCGCGACACCTGCGGCGCTTGGGGATGTTCCATCAGCCGTTGCAGACACGCCGGACGCAGAAGCCGACCTGCTCACGCCCGTGCAGTATCGGCGCGGTAGCGGCAGACCAACTCAGCTACCAGGTGGCGGTCTGCGAGATCTCACGCCGGCACAGGAAATACTCATGTTCCGGTTCAATCGAGCGCTGGAGACGGTGCGTCGGCTGGAGCCGAATAACCGGGAGTCCACTTTCCTCGCAGAACCCAACACAGTGCCGAGCGAGGAGTGGGTCACTCGGTTAGAGAGCGAGGCCCGGCAAGCGGAGGGGCGTGCCCAGTTGGGCCAGCCACCAGCTTCCGTAGAGAGATCGCCAGCTCCGGTGCGACCCAAGGCGAGATCGACGTCGAGACAAGTGGCACAATTATTGAGGTCACAACAGCGTCGGCGCGCAAGCTAGGTCAGGTCACCGAATTGCTGACCAATCCAGCTTTGAACCCTAGCGGCAAGACCGTAATTCTGTTTGCACCAACCTACAAGGTCAGGGCTGGTCGTGATATCCAAGCACGCGGTGCTTACGTCGCCCGCACGCCCCAGCAACTGATCGACCTCATTCGAAAGTTCGGAGGCTGACTTCAATGACCGTAAACATTGGCCTAATCACTAGCGCCGTCGTCACTCAGGACGAGCTGTCCACCTTCGTGCGAGACATGGGCGGCAAAGTGTTCGCTGATCAGTGGCAAACGGGGCATCTACAACACGAGGATACGCACATCTGGGTGGTTCTCGCGCCGGAGAACCTGGAAGAGGCCCTGCGGGATGACGGTAAGGCTGTTGTAGGCAAACTCGGCGATAAGCCCAACAGCATGATCGACATAAACCTAAGTTCGCGCGAAGGCAGCGACAGATTGGCGCTGCGGTTTGCCACCTCGTTCATGGCGCGCTGGCCCACGATTCTGGACGATTGTCATGGAGGCTTCCACTCGCGCGAAGAGGTGCTGCAGTTCAAGGCAAGTGGACAGCCGCTCTGGATGATGCTGGACACGTCGCTTCAGCGGACGTCAATGGACCAAGCTGAGACATGAACGATTGAACGACCCGCAGCGTTCTATTGGACTTCCGGAACACGATCCGCCCCGTCTCGCCAAGCTGGCGCCAGCTATACGCGACGCGCTGACGCCATCTAGCCTCCCGGCCGCCTACAGCGGCTCGGGGTCCTTCGGGTCGGCGGCGGCCTCGGCGGCGCAGTTGCCAGACTGCAAATTTGGAGGATAACCTCGATGACCGTCAATGTCGGCCTGATCACCAGTGCCGTAGTCACCCAAGACGAGCGCTCTACTTTCGTGCGAGAAATGGGCGGTGAGGTCTTCGCCAATCGACGGCAGACCGGGCACCTGCAGCGCGACGATACGCATATCTGGGTACACCTCGCGCCGGAGAACCTGGAAGAGGCCTTGCGGGATGACGGTGAGGCAGTCATCGGCAAGCTCGGCGACACGCCCCAAAGCATGATCGACATAAACCTAAGTTCGGACGAAGGCAGCGACACGTTGGCGCTGCAATTTGCTACCGCGTTCATGGCGTGCTGGCCCGCGATCCTGGACGATTTCAGTGGCGGCTTTTACTCGCGCGACGAACTGCTGCAATTCGAGGCGAGCGGACAGCCGTTCTGGATGCTACCGGAAGCTACGCTCCAGCGGACTTCAACGGGCCAAGCTGAGACATGAACGGTTAACCGGTCCGCCTCATCTCGCCAAGCTGGCGCCAGCGATACGCGACGCCTCGAATGCGGTGCGCTGACGCCAGCGACCCTCCCAGCCGCCTAAAGCGGCTCGGGGTCCTTCGGGTCGATGCCGGCGGCGGCGGCGACCTCGGCGGCGAAGTCGCCGGCCTGCTTGTCAATGCCCTCGCCCAGCGCGAAGCGATCGAAGCCGGTGAGGGTCGCGCCGGCCTTGGCGACCACGGCCTTCACGCGGCTCTCGCCGTCATGCACCCAGACCTGCTCCAGCAGCACCACTTCCTCGTAGTACTTGCGGATGCGGCCATCGACCATCTTCTGGATGACGTTGTCGGGCTTGCCGCTCTCGCGCGCCTGCTCGGTGAGGACGACGCGCTCGCGCTCCAGGGCGGCCGGGTCAACCGCGCTGGTGTCGAGCGCCTCGGGCTTGGTGGCGGCGACGTGCATGCCGACCTGGCGGCCGAGCGTCTCCAGCGCGTCGAGCTCGCTGCCGCCCTGGAGGGCGACGAGCACGCCGATCTTGCCGAGGCCGGGCTTCAGCGCGTTGTGGATGTAGGTGGCGACGACGCCGCTCGGCACCGTCAGCACGCGGGCGCGGCGCAGCGTCATGTTCTCGCCGATGGTGGCGACGAGGTGGGTGATCTCGTCCGCGACGGTGCGGCCGGTGCCGGGGAAGGGTGCGGCGCGGATGGCTTCGAGGTCCTCGCCGACGTCGAGGGCCACGCTCGCGATACCCTCGACGAGGCCCTGGAACGCCTCGTTGCGGGCGACGAAATCGGTCTCGGCGTTGACCTCGACCATGGCGGCACGGTTCGGCGCCGAAACGACGCCGACCAGGCCCTCGGCCGCGACCCGGCCGCTCTTTTTCGCGGCGGCGGACAGGCCCTTGGTGCGCAGCCAGTCGATCGCGCCCTCGGTGTCGCCGCCGGTCTCGGTGAGCGCGCGCTTGCAGTCCATCATGCCGGCGCCGGTCTTCTCGCGCAGGTCCTTCACGAGGGCGGCGGTGATCTCGGCCATACTTGGTCTCCTATAAGCAAGGCCGGGGCACTGCCCCGGACCCCGCCAGAGGCTTAGCCCCTGGACTCCATCACTTCAGCAAAGTTACGCCGCGGGCTGTTCCGCCGGCTCCGGCTCGGGCATTGCGCCCGGCGGCAACTCGGCGGCCTCGCCCATGTCGCGGCCGCTCGCCTGCATCTCGGCGCTGATGCCGTCCAGCACGGCGCCGGCGACCAGGTCGCAGTACATCGTGATGGCGCGGATCGCGTCGTCGTTGCCGGGGATCGGGTAGGTGACGCCCTCCGGGTCGCTGTTGCTGTCGAGCACGGCGATGACGGGGATGCCGAGCTTGTTGGCCTCCTCGACCGCCAGCTTCTCCTTGTTCGTGTCGATGATGAACAGAATGTCGGGCAGCCCGCCCATGTCCTTGATGCCGCCCAGCGCGCGCTCCAGCTTCTCCTGGTCGCGCGTGATGTCCAGCACCTCCTTCTTGGTGAGGCCCTGGACGTCACCGGCCAACATCTCCTCAATCTGGCGCAGGCGCTTGATGCTGCCAGTGATGGTCTTCCAGTTGGTCAGCATGCCGCCGAGCCAGCGGTGGTTGACGTAGTACTGGCCGCAGCGCTTGGCGCTCTCGGCGACGTATTCCGAGGCCGCGCGCTTGGTGCCGACGAACAGCACGCGCCCGCCGGCGGCCGTCACGTCGCGGACGGCGCGCAGCGCGCGGTCCAGCATGGGGACGGTCTGCTGCAGGTCGATGATGTGGACCTGGTTGCGCACGCCGAAGATGTACGGCGCCATGCGCGGGTTCCAGCGCCGGGTGTGGTGGCCGAAATGGACGCCGGCTTCGAGCAGCTGGCGCAGTGAGAAATCGGGCATCGCCATGGGCGAACTCCTCCTGGTGTCCGGTTGATCCTCCGCGGGGCCTGGCCGGCTGGTGGGCCGGCACCGGACCTGGGATAGAGCCCAGGGGATGCCCCGCGTGTGAATTACCCGCGAACGGCCGCGGGCGGGGAGGATATGGCCCATCGGCGGCCACATCGCAAGTCTCAGCCCTCGCCCTCATCCGCCTTCATCTGCGCCGTGCCGGTCTGCAATGCCGCCATCTCAGATCATCGCGGAGCTGCTTGCCGGCAGAGGGCGCCCAGGTAGTCGGCGATCGGCCGGACGTCCCTGGCGACTACGGCGGTGTAGCCGTCCGGCCGCACCAGCCAGATGCCGCCTTCGCCGAACGGCGGCCGGACCGCCGGTTCCAGGAGATCCCGATAGTCCTGGAGCAGGCGGGCTGTCGCGTCGCTCGGCGCGGCGAACAGGGCGAGGCGCGGCGCATCCCCCGCCCCGACCGGGACCTGCCCGGCGGCCGGCGCAGCGCGCTCCCCCGGCGCTGGCCCGTGAAGACCGTGGGCGAACGAGCCATTGAGCGGGCTGTGAGCGTAGCCGATAGACACCTCCGCCAGCGTGTCCACCATGGCCCGGCGCACGGGCGCCAGGCCGAGCAGGAGATGTCCGATCAGGTTTCGCACGGTCTGTGCCGTGTGGTTCTTCATCACGGCCAGCGCGGTCAGCCGGCCGGCCGCCGCCAGCACTTGCGCGCCGACCGCGCTGCGTTCCGTGCTGTAGCTGTCCAGCAGCGTGCCGGCCGGGCAGGCGCCGCGGCAGACAAGGGCCAGCTTCCACGCCAGGTTGAAGGCGTCCTGCATGCCGGTGTTCATGCCTTGCCCGCCCGCCGGGCTGTGGACATGCGCGGCGTCGCCCGCGACGAAGACACGGCCCGCTCGGTAGTCGCCCACCTTGCGCTCGTTGATCCGGAAGCCCGACAGCCATATCGGGTCGGAGACGACGAGCCCGCCGGGGCCGCGCCGATCGACGATGGCCTGCACTTGGTCCAGCGTCGGATCGGCCGGGCGCGCGCCCTCGGGACGGCCGATGTCCGCGATCACGCGATAGCGGCCGGGGGAGATCGGAAAGAACACCAGCACTCCATCCTCGTGCCAGTAGGTCGCCAGTTCGGATGCAGGCACTTGCAGGCCGGCGAGGTGAAGGTCGGCCAGGATCCAGTCGCTCTGCAGCGTCTCGCCCAGGAACGGCAGGCCGAGCGTGTGGCGGACCGTGCTGTGGGCGCCGTCGCAGCCGATCAGCCACCCGGTTTCCAAGGCCTCCTCCCGTCCGTCCGGATGCCGCAGCGCCGTCGTGACGTCGGACCCGGTGTCGGTGAAGCCGGCGAGCTCGACCTGCCGCTCGACGCGGACCCCCAGCTCGCCGAGATGCGCTTCCAACAATCGCTCCGTGTCGGCCTGCGGCAGCATCAGCGCGTAGGGATAGGGACTATCGACCGCCGCGAAGCCGACGTGGCCGATGCGCCGGCCGCCCGCGATGATGTTCGCGGCATCCACCTTGTGCCCGGCCGCCACGAAAGCGCCGGTGCAGGCAGCGCGGTCGAGCAGTTCCAGGGTGCGGCTCCACAGGACCAGGGCCTTCGACTTGTCCGTGCGGCTCGCCGCCTTGTCCACGATGCGCACGCCCACGCCGTAGCGCGCCAGCTCGGCCGCGA
>JBBSIT010000317.1:0-5668 GCA_038231995.1 Acetobacterales bacterium
ATGTTGGCGGCCGGGCGCCCAAATTCCGTCCGTCGCCAGCCGGTCATCGTGTAGCAACTTGGGATTTGGGGCCATCTCGCCCTGGATCTATCGAGTGCACCAACGCCGCGACAGGCCGAAATCCATGATGAGCGGGCGGCCGATCGCGCCGTCCTGCAGGAAGACGTTGGCCGGCTTGAGGTCGCGATGGACGATGCGGCGATGCGCCAGGCTGAGCGCCTCGGCGATGCGCTGGAAGGCGAGCAGCCGGTCGGGCAAGGTGTCGAGCAGCCGGCCGCGGTGGGCGGCGATCCACTGCTTGAGGTCCTGCCCGTCCAGCAGGTCCATGATGACGCCGATGCCGTGCGGCCCCTCGTACAGGTCGTGGATCGGGCAGATGTTCGGGTGGCGGAGCGAGCGGGAGATCAGCACCTCGCGCCGCATGGCGTCGATCTGCCCGGCGTCCGCGCACAGCTCCGGCTTGAGGATCTTGACCGCGAGCGGGATGCCCAGGTCGCGGTCGAACACGCGGAACACGTTGGCGCATCCGCCGCTGCCGATCAGGCGCCAGTCCGTGTAGCGCTCGGTGGTGCTGTGGAAGGCGGCAGCGGCGGACATGGCGGGGCCTCCGTTACGGGCCGCTAGCTCTGGGTGGCCTGCGCCACGCCGGCCGCGGTGCAGTAGCCGCCCGGGGTGGCGGTTGCCAGCGTCGCCGAGCCGCTGACGTAATCCCGGTTGTACATCCGGCCGGCCCAGCCGCCCGTGGCGGTCAGTGCGGGCGTGGAGGAATACAGCACCAGCCCGTTCGGGATGCCGGCGTTGGCGTTGCCGGTCGCCTTGATGCAGTACGCGGGGTCTCCGGTCTGAGGACCGGCCGTGGCGACGACGGCCGAAACCGTGTAGGTGAAGGTGGCGTTCTGCGGCAGGTTGAGCTGCGGCAGAACCGCCGCCAGATTCTTGGCGGGCGTCGTCCCGGACGGGGCGAGCTGATACGTGGAGAACAGCGTCACCGCGTCGGCCGGAGTCAGGCTCTGGGCGTCGGCGTAGGCCTGCATCGCCGACACGATCGACCCGGCGACCTGGCCGATCTCGGCCGTCTGGCTCGTCCGCACGTACGACACGTAGCGCGGGATCGCAACGGCCGCGAGGATGCCGACGATCGTCACGACGATCATCAGCTCTATCAAGGTAAAGCCGCCGTCTTTCTCCGCCCAGTTCAGGCGATTCATCTTGATCATTTTGTCCTCCGGAGACCGCTCGAAACGAGCCTGCCGCGCCCATGTTGAGTCATGGCCACAGTTCTACCGGCCAACCTTGAATCCTTGGTTAAGTCCTGGCCGCCGGCGGGCATGCAAGCGGTGAACAGGGCGGAGGCGCCACGGACTGGCCGCAGCGCACCTTGGGCGATAACTGTATTTGTTACGTCTTAATAACGGTTAGTTCTCCCGCGGTCCCGCGCTTGGATATCGCAAACGACCTCATTCGGGCGCAGCCCATCGGGCTCAGTCCACCACGACGTCCAGCGGCGCGACCGGCTCCCCGCGCGACACACGGCTCATGTTGTCGAACATGCGCGTCACGGTCTGGTCGAAGTTGTCCGTGGCCAGCGCCGCGCAGTGCGGCGTCGCGACGACGTTGTCCATAGCCAGCAGGGGATTGTCGGGCGAGACGGGCTCGACCTCGAACACATCGGTCGCCGCCGCGCGGATCACCCGGTTCTGCAGCGCCCAGATCAGGTCCGCCTCGACCACCACGCCGCCGCGGGACACGTTCACCAGCACGGCGCTGCGCCTCATGGCCTCCAACTGCGGGCGCGCGATCATGCCCCGCGTAGCCGGCGTCAGCGGGCAGTGCAGCGAGATGATATCGGCCTCAGCGAGCAGCGCGGGCAGGTCCCGGTGGACGACGCCGAGCCGCACTTCCTCCGCCGGGTCGAGCGGCTGGGGCTTGGCGTAGAGCACCGGGCAGCCGAAGCCGGCCAGCATCCGCGCGACGTTGCGGCCGATGGCGCCCAACCCGACGATGCCGACCGTCTTGCCCGACAGCATCACGCTCTCGCTGCTGACAGCGCCCTTGAGCCAGCGCCCCTCTCGCAGGCCGGCGTGCCCCATCGCGATCCGCCGCTGCACCGCGAGCATCAGCCCGATGGTGAACTCCGCGACCGGGACGGCATTGCTGCCCGTGGTGCGCGCCACCTTGATGCCGAGCTCCCGCGCCGTGTCGAGCGCGAAGTTATCGACGCCCACGCCCCACTTATGCAGCAGCTTCAGCCGCCCCGCCGCGCGCAAGGTCGTGTCGTCCACCGCCACGTCGCCCGAGACGGCATAGTCCGCCTCGCCGATCAGCGCCCGCCGCTCCTCCAGGTCCCGCGACCCGGCGACGCGCAGCTCGAAGCCCGGCGGCAGCAGGCGCGTGAGCTTCTCGACCACCGCCGGCGCGAGCGGGTCGAGGAATGCGATCGTCTCGGTCATGGCCCGCTCGCCCGGGCCGGCGCCCCGTCCGGCCAGAAGCGCGCGCTGGCGCGGGCCGGACCGCCGCCGAGTCCGACCGCCGTGCCGTCCGCGCGCCAGCAGGCCGCCCCGGTCATGCACCCGTCGGGGTGGAACGCGATGGCGTTCATGCCGCCGCCGACATGCGGCACCACGGCGAGTTCGTGCCCGCGCCGGCGCAGCCCCTCGCGGACCGACTCGGGGATGGCGTCCTCGATCTCGACCGGCCCGCCCTGGGTCCAGAGCCGCGGCGCCTCGACCGCCTCGGGCAGCGACATGCCGTGGTCGATCAGGTTCAGCAGCGTTTGCAGCGCCGAGGGGAAGATGCGCAAGCCGCCGGGCAGGCCGAGCGCGTAGCGGAGCTGGCCGTCCCATAGTGCCATGATGGGCGCCATCGAGGTCGGCACGCGCTTGCCCGGCGCGATGGACAGGGCGCGTCCGGGGTGCGGGTCGAAGTTGGCCATGTAGTTGTTGGGGATCAGCCCGGTGCCGGGCACCATGAACCGCGCGCCGAACAGGCTGTTGATCGTGTGCGTGGCGGCGACCACGGTGCCGTCCCGGTCCGCGACAGTGACGTGGGGGGTGTGGGCGGGCTCCTCGGCGGCGACGCCAGCGGTCCAGCTTCGGGCCTGCGCCGGGTCGATGGCGGCCCGGCGCTCGTCCGCGTAGTCCCGGCTCGTCAGGTGGGAGGCTGCGGCGCCGGACAGCGCGGCCCGGTCGGCGAAGGCGATCTTCATGACTTCCGCGAGCAGATGCAGGCTCTCGACGGTTCCGAAGCCCATTTGCGCTACGTCGAAGCCTTCCAGGATGTTCAGCATCTCGACGATGTGGACGCCGGCGGAGGCAGGCGGCGGCGGCCCGACGATCTCGAACCCGCGATAGACGCCGCGGATGGAGTCGCGGTCCACGGGTTGGAAGCCCGAGAGGTCGGCCGATGACAGAAATCCGCCGCCCCGCTGGATGGTGGCCGACACCGTTGTGCCGATTGCCCCGCCGTGCAGCGCCCCCGGACCGTCGCGCGCGACCGAGCGCAGCGTCTCGGCCAGTGCGGACTGGACGAGGCGCTGCCCCAGCGCGAGCGGCGCGCCGCCGGGCAGGAAGATGCGGGCGATCTCCGGGTCGCCGGCGAGGTCGGCGGCCGTCTCGGCGATGCAGCTCGCGAGATATTGGCTCGCGCGGAACCCGTATGCGGCGAAGCGGATGGCGGTCGCCATCACGTCAGCCAGCGGCAGCGTGCCGAAGTGATCGAGCGCGCTGCACCAGGTCGCCAGGTTGCCCGGCACCGCGACGGCGGCGGGGCCGACCTGGTTCCGCCGCCCCTCGGCCAGCATGGTGTCGGGATAAGTGTCGGACACCGGCCGGAAGCTGTCGGGCCGCGCCGCCGCGGGGGCGGTGCTCATGCCGTCGATCACCAGGTGCCGGCCGCCGGGCAGGCGCAGGTGGAACAGGCCGCCGCCCAGCAGCCCGACCATCATGGGCTCCACGACGGTGAGGGCGAACAGCGCACCGACCGCGGCATCGACCGCGTTGCCGCCGCCCGCCAGCAGCTCCGACCCGGCGGCGGACGCGAGCGGATGGTTGGTCACCACCATGCCGAGCGACCCCGATGCCGACTGCTTCTCGCAGCGGAACTCGACCGGCGACCGGCTCCGCCACGAGGCGCTGTCCTGCCTATTCATTGAGTCCTCCGCCGGCCGCGCCGGGATGCCGCTCGCATTCCCTTGGCTGTCGCCCAGCCGGGCGCCTCGGTCAAGCCGCACTCCGGTCAGAACCACCGTCGGACGGTCTGCTTATAGCGGCGATACTCTTCGCCGAACTTCGCCTCCATGTAGCGCTCCTCGCGCGCGATCACGCCATAGCGGATCACCAGGAGGAGCGGACCGAGCAGCAGGAAGGTGGTCACGCTGTCCGTGGCAAGCGCGATCGCGAGATATATGAACGTCATCGCGCTGTACATCGGGTTGCGCGTGAGACGGTATACCCCGGTCGTCACGACCGCGGTCGAGGGGCGCCAGGGCTCCACGTTGGTCCCGGCCCGGCGGAAGCGTCCGAGCGCACCGATCAGGAGCGCACCGGCGCCGGCGAGCAGCGCCGCAGCCACCGCGTAGCGCAGCATTCCCGGCAAGCCCGTTCGGATGCGCCCCAGCAGCGCATCGGCCGCGAGCCCCGCGGCGAGGGCGCCGATGTAGAGCAGTGGCGGCGGAGCGATCACGCCGGGATTGTCGGGAGCCGGTGCCATGCCCTAGCCTCTGCCCGCACTGCGGCAGCGGTGCAAGTAGAGTCGGCGTCCTGCACGGGTTCCATCCCCCGCCCAAGAAACGCAGCAAACGCGCGACGCGCCCCGTGTAACCCCGCCCTCCCCCGGCGCGAACAGGCGATATGGCCGTGCCGGGCATGACAGGAGCGTCCAGCGATCTCGACCCTGCTTGCGACCAAATCCGGCTGGCAGCCCGCGTCCGAGTTCTGGCGCCTGCTCGCCATCGGAGCGGCGCTGCTCGCGCTCACGCTGATCGGACCTTCCGTGCATGCGGGGCTGGGCGACATCGCGTTCTTCTCGCTTGCCATCACGCAGGGCCTGCTCGTCGCCTACGCCACGCGCCTGGCCGAGGGCTGCCCGGAGTGGCAAGCGTTGTTGCTGATCCTGGGCGTCGCCCTGGCGCTGCGCGCAGCATTGCTGTTCGTCCCTCCGCATCTCTCGACCGATATCTACCGTTACGTCTGGGACGGCCGGGTGCAGGGCGCGGGCATCAACCCGTATCGCTACCTGCCCGCGGCGCCGGAGTTCGCCCCGCTGCGCGATGCGGCGATCTACCCGTTCATCAACCGCAAGGACTATGCGCCCACCATCTACCCGCCGACGGCCCAGATGCTGTTCTTCCTGGTGACCCGGCTGTCGGACAGCCTGGTCGCGATGAAGCTCGCCATGATCGCCTCCGAGCTGGTCACGGTCGCCGTCGTGCTCGGCTTCCTGCGCCGGCTCGGGCGGCCGGCGACGCGCGTGGTGGCTTATGCCTGGCACCCGCTCGCGGTGTGGGAGATCGCCGGCAGCGGGCATATCGACGCGGCGATGACGGCCGGGATGATGCTGGGCCTGTGGGTCGCGTTGGCGCTCCGGCGCCCGCTGCTCGCCGCATGCATCCTCGCCGCGGCGACGCTGCTCAAGCCGTTCGCCGCCCTGGCGCTGCCGGCGGCGTGGCGGC
>JBBSIT010000318.1:0-5666 GCA_038231995.1 Acetobacterales bacterium
CCGCTGGGGCGTGATAGCCCGATAATTTGCCTTTGCGAGCGTGACTGTCCGGTATCCCCCCTTGATTTCAAGGCCCATGCGGCCCCTGACGGCCGATATTATCGGGCTATCACGCCCTAGCTGCCGTGCGCGGGACATGATCCAACGTAGATCTCAGCGACGCCCTCGCAATCGCGTGATTTAACCACGGGCTATCACACCCTGGTAGGTGCGGCTCCAGGTTGTGGAAAGCCAACAAAGCGACTGTGGAAAGCGTCGGGCGATCACGCCCTAGCCCACCCGGGCTTTTACGCCCCAAATCATCGGGCGATCACGCCCCAAGAATGTCAGATTCGCAAACGCACTCAGTAAGTTGCGGCGTCTTTAATATCCTTAATCCTACTAACGTAGAGTCCTTAATGGGTCGGCGCTGTGGGTAACTGGGCTAGTCAACAGCGAACTCTTCAACCGAGGTCCCGACTTTGGAACAACCCACCCCAAACTGCTCGCGGTCGAAATCCAGCTGCGGGCAAAAAATACGACGTCAGCTTCGGACGTGCCGAATTCCACTGAGATCGATGATGACCTGTAGGTTCGTCGCGGATATGTGGCTAGGCTGACTCGGGCTGCCGTACCTCGTTTCCGGTCGCAGCGGCCATTCCGCCCGCAGCAGGGAGCTGAACTGTGAAGCGTCGCGATCTTCTCGCTGGAGGCACCGCCGGGGTGTTCGGCGCCAGCCTGTCCGGGCCACAGGCTAAGGCGTTTGAGCGTGTCGGCGACCGCCGCATGCTCGTGTTCTCCGGCGGACAACCGGTGCCGGTGCTCGATCCCCATGTCCGCTACGACTGGTCCACGCGCATGATGCAGCAGAGCATCTACGACGCGCTCGCCAAGTACTCCGGCAACCCCGCCAAGATCGTCCCCTGGCTCGCCGAGAGTTGGGAGGCGAGCGCGGACGGACTCACCTGGACCTTCCACCTGGTCGGCAACGCGAAGTTCCACAACGGCGACCCGGTGGACGCCGAGGCAGTACGGTTCTCGTATGAGCGCGCGCTGAAGCTGAACAAGGGCGTGGCCTGGATGCTGAAAGGCCACCTCGACCCCTCGGGCATCGAGGCCGTCGATCCCCGCACCGTGAGAATCAAGCTCACCGCGCCTTACGGTGCCTTCCTGTCGTTTATCCCGCTCTGGTACATCGTCAATCCCCGGCAGGTGATGACGCAGGCCGGCGACGACTACGGACAGAAGTTCCTGACCGACGGCGACGCCGGGTCGGGCCCGTTCCGCATCAAGCGCTGGGACGGCCAGGCGGTCATGGCACTCGATGCCGTGCCGGACTACTGGAAAGGCTGGCCAATGGCCGACGCCGACCGTCCCGCCGGGGTCATCTACCGGGTGATACGCGAGCCCGCGCCGCGCAAGGCCGCGCTCCAGCGCGGCGAGGTGGACATGGTCGCCGAGATGACCCCGGATGATTACGACCAGATGGCCAAGGTGCCTGGCATCGTCGTCACCGACGACATCGGGATGACGCCCTTCACCATCCAGATGAACACGCAGAAGGGTCCGACCGCGGACCTGAATTTCCGTAAGGCACTCGCCTACGCCTTCGACTACGACGCGCTCATTCAGATCGAGAACGGCCTCGCTAGGCTGCTCGACAGCCCGTTTCCCAACGCGATGACCGGACATGTTGCCATTGCCGACATGCCTCGCAAGAACCTTGACCGGTCCCGCGAATACCTTGCCAAAACGCAATGGGCGAAGGGCGGGATCGAGCTGGACTACACCTACGTCGCAGGGCTGGAGGTGGAGCGCCGCATCGGTCTCGCGCTGCTGGAGTCCCTGCAGGCGCTCAACATCAAGGTCAACATCATCGCGCAGCCCTGGCCGACCCTAGTCGGGCGCGGCGCCAAGCCGGAAACCGCCTCGGACCTGGTGGCTGTCTACGTGACGCCGGTGAGCCCGGACGCGGACGTGCTCGCGGCGCAGTACGCGTCCTCCGCCGCCGGGCAGTTCTGGGCCATGCACCAGCTACGCGACGCCCAGCTCGACGGCATGGTGACCAAGGCCCGCTCCGAGAACGACCAGGCCGAGCGCATGACCCAGTACGCCGCGATCCAGCAGCGCATCGTCGATCTGCAGCCCTGCATCTTCGGGATGCTCGAGAACCGCAAGTGGGCGATGCGGCAGTACGTGAGGGGCTTCGAGTATTGCCCGGTGCGGCTGACCGGAGAGGTGGACCTGTATTCCGTCCACGCCGCCAAGGCCTGATGCTACGCTACCTCGCGGGCCGCCTGGCGCTGCTCGGCGTCATGCTCGGCGGCCTCATCGTGATCACCTTTGTCGTCGCCAACGTGGCCCCGTCCGACCCGGCGGCGCTCGCGGCGGGGCCGGACGCCACGCGCGACATGATCGAGACGGTGCGCCGCGAGTACGGCCTGGACCAGCCGTTGCCGGCGCAGTTCGTGCGCTACGTCGGCGACCTCCTGCGAGGCGACCTCGGCCGCTCCGTTCAGACCGGCAACGCCGTCGCGGACGATCTGCGGCGCTATTTCCCGGCGACCATGGAGCTGGTGCTGCTGTCCATGGCCTTCTCCGTCCTGCTCGGAGTCCCGCTGGGCATGCTGGCCGCGGTGCGCCGCAACCGTCCGTTCGACCACGCCGTGCGTGTCCTGGCGGTTTCCGGCGTCGCGCTCCCTGCCTTCTGGGCCGCTCTGCTGCTGCAGCTTTTATTCGCTGTCTGGCTCGGCTGGCTGCCAACCAGCGGGCAGCTCTCGGTCTCTACCGCACCGCCCAACCCCTATACCGGCATGATCCTGCTCGATGCGCTCGTAGCGCTGGACTGGCCGGTGTTTCGCGAGGCGCTGCGCTATGCCCTGCTCCCGTCCCTCGTGCTGGCGCTGCCCTCCATCGCCGCCATCGTGCGCGTCAACCGGGCCGAGATGATCGAGGTGATGGGCGCCGACTACATTACCGCCGCCCGCGCACACGGCGTCTCACCCTGGCGCGTGATCGGCTGGCTGGCGCTGAAGAACGCCATGCTGCCGACGTTGGCCATGGTCGGCCTGCGGCTCGGCTGGACGCTGGGCAGCTCCTTCCTGGTGGAGACGGTGTTCGACTGGCCGGGCATCGGCCTCTACGCCGTGTCCTCGGCCATCGCGTCGGACTTCAAGCCGGTCATGGGCGTGACACTCGCGATCGGTATCACCTTCATGCTGTCCAACCTGGTGATCGACCTCGCCTATGGCTGGCTCGACCCGCGGACCCGCACGGCATGAGCGGCATCGCGCTCGACGGGCAACCCGCGGCTCAGCCGCGCCACGCACCTGCGCTGCGCCGCCTGCGCTTCGTCGTCTGGACGTTCTCAGGCAGCGTGTCCGCGCTGTTCGGCCTCGCGCTGGTTGCCGCTTTTCTGCTGCTCGCCGCGCTCGGCCCCTGGATCGTGCCCTTTCCGGAGGACGCAGCCGGCGCGATCCACCTGGCGCAACGTCTGCAGCCACCCTCGGCGCTGCATTGGTTCGGCACCGACGAGATGGGTGACGACATCCTCTCGCGCGTCGTACTGGGCACCCGCACGAGCCTGTGGGTCGGGCTGACCATCACCGGCATCGCGAGCGCCATCGGCGTGCCGCTCGGCATCGCCGCCGGCTATCTCGGCGGCCTGCCGCGCCGGGTCATTATGCGCGTGACAGACGTGTTCCTGGCTGTCCCAGGCCTGGTGCTGGCCCTGGCCATCGTGTCCGCGCTCGGCGCGGGGGTGATGCACGGCGTGCTGGCGCTCTCGCTCGTCTGGTGGCCCGGCTATGTGCGCCTGATCGAGGCCAAGGCGCTGACCCTACGCAGTGAGCCCTATGTCGAGGCGTCCCGCACCATGGGGGCAGGACACACGTGGATCCTTCTGCGCCACATCCTGCCTAACTGCGTTTCCCCGCTGATCGTCAAGGCCAGCATGGACATGGGGCTCGCGATCCTCGCGGTCGCGTCGCTCGGCTTCATCGGCCTCGGCGCGAAGCCGCCCGCGCCGGAATGGGGCGCCATGATCTCGGTGGCTCGCAGCTACATGCCGGACTGGTGGTGGTACAGCTTCTTCCCCGGCCTGTTCATCTTCCTCACCGTGCTGGGCTTCAACCTGTTCGGCGACGGGCTGCGCGACACGCTCGACCCCCGCAGCGAGCGCGGATGACGACGGCCGCCTTGCTGGAAATCCGCGATTTCCGCTTGGCGTTCACGGGCTACGAGGGCACGGCACAGGTCTTGAACGGGATCGACCTCGATGTTGCCGAGGGCGAGTCCGTCGGCATCGTCGGCGAGACCGGATGCGGCAAGTCTGTGCTGGCCCGCAGCATCCTGCGCCTTAACCCCTCGCCGCCCGCGCGCGTGCGCAGCGGCAGCATTCATTTCGCCGGACGCGACGTGTTCGCGATGAGCCGTGCGGAGTTGCAGGCGTTGCGTGGGGCAGGGATCGGCATGGTGTTCCAGGACCCGGCCACCTACCTCAACCCGGTCTTCACCATCGGCAGCCAGCTGGCCGACGTGCTGCGCGCCCACGGCGCGCGCGGACGTGCGGCGATCCGCGTGCGGAGCAGCGAGCTGCTGGACGCCGTGCGGCTGCCTGACCCTGCCTCGCTGCTCTCGCGCTACCCGCACGAGCTCTCCGGCGGCATGCGCCAGCGTGTCCTGATCGCGATGGCCCTCGCCGCCAACCCGCGCCTGCTGCTCGCGGACGAGCCGACCACGGCACTCGACGTTACCGTGCAGGAGCAGGTGCTCGCGCTGATCTCCGATCTCGTCTCGCGCCTCGGTCTCACCTTGCTGCTCATCAGCCACGATCTCGGAGTGATCGGCGCCACGTGCCGCCGGGTCGTGGTGATGTATGCCGGCAGCATCGTCGAGGACGCGCCGGCGCCCTCCCTGTTCGGCGACCCCCGCCACCCCTACACGCGCGGCCTGCTGGCGGCGGTGCCCGACCTTCAGCGTCCCGAGCAGCTTCCGCGCGGCATCCCTGGCAGCATTCCCTCGTTGCGCGCCCCGCCAGCGGGGTGCCGCTTCCATCCGCGCTGCCCGCTCGCGATGCCGGTCTGCCGCGCGGAGGCGCCCGCCCTCCTGGGCGGCGCGCACCGCACCGCCTGCCACGCGGTGGCCGCGTGACCGCGTTGCTCGCCACCCACGACGTGGTCTGCCAGTTCGGACCGAAGCGCGCGGTGGACGGCGTCAGCCTCGCGCTGCATCCCGGCGAGGCGCTCGGGCTCGTGGGCGAGTCCGGGTCCGGCAAGACCACGGTGCTGCGCCTGCTGCTGCGCCTCATCCCCGCCGCGAGCGGGCAGGTCCTGCTCGACGGCACCGACATCACGCGTAGCCCCGAGCGCGCGCTCCGCGCCCTGCGCCGCTCCGTGCAGGTCGTGTTCCAGAATCCCCACGCCGCGCTCGACCCACGCTGCACCGTGTTTGCCTCGGTTGCAGAGCCATTGCGTCTTATGGGCGGCCTGTCGCGACGCGCCATGCGCGACCGGGTCGCCTCCTTGCTGGAGGATGTCGGCCTCGGTGAGGAGTTCCTCTGGCGCTACCCGCACGAGCTCTCTGGCGGTCAGAAGCAGCGCGTCTGCATCGCGCGCGCCCTCGCGCCCAATCCCCGGGCCCTGCTGCTGGATGAGCCGACATCGGCGCTCGACGTCTCCGTTCAGGCG
>JBBSIT010000319.1:0-5659 GCA_038231995.1 Acetobacterales bacterium
GCCCGCGTCTGACCCCAGCGCTCACGATCAACTCGTAACATCAGTTCTGACGACACCTTCACCAGAAAGCCGCCATATGGGAATGACCGCCGTGCAGCCAAGCACAACAACTATGGGTCTCGAACTGGACGCAGTTTAGCTCTTGGGCCTGCGCAGCAAGTGCGATCATCCCAAGGACGATGCTCATGGATAAAATTCGAAAGGACCGCATCAACTGACCTCCAAAGCTGAACGCCGCCGCAACACTCAGCCGGGAACGACCTAAGAATGTATCGGAGTCACAACGATGTCAATCAGCAAATCGCTCTCGCCGAGATCGCGTCACGGCGCTCTCAAGGTCGATTCAGGCATTGATGGGTTGAGGGCACCCAAGGCCAGCGCCAGCCCGGTGACCGATCGAACGTCCGTCAGCTGGGGAAGTCGATGGCCGTCCGGGCTGCGTCAGCCTACCGCGCCGGCGTCACCGTTCCATCCCCGATCAGCGGCTTGACCTGGCCGAACAGGCGGTTGTTGCGCACCACCGCCTCGGTTGCCGTGCGGTTCGCGAGCAGGGCGGTCCCGGCCGGCGAGTCGTTCCGGAAGCTGTTGTTCTCCACCAGTATCTCGGGCGTGCGCTGCGTGATGCCCTCGGCGCCCACCATGATCGCCGCCGTGCGGTTCTCCGAGTTCGGGCCCTTCTCCATCGTGTTGCCGCGCACCAGCACCTTGCCGCCGTTGGAGATGTCCACCTCGTAGCTCGCGGTCCCCTCCGGCCCGTCCTGGATGTCGTTGCCCTCGACCTCCGTGCTGGCGGCGCGCGACTTGATGTGGTGCCCCTGCTTCGTGTTGAAGAAGCGGCTGCCCTCCACCCGCAGGAAGGCGATGTGGCCGATATAGATCCCATGCGCGCAGCCGCCCCCGTTCTCGCAACTCCCGTTGCGGACGAACTCGCTGCCGCGGATGACGATCTTGCTCTCCGGCTGGTCCGTCGTGAGGATGCCGTTCTGGTTGTTGATGAACCGCACGCCCTCGACCAGCAGGTTCGGCCCTTCCTGCCGTATCCCCGCGCCGTTCCCGTCCGGCACGCGCGCGCGGGTGAGTGTCAGGTTGCGCACCGTCGTGTTCGCGCCGGTGATGACGAACAGCGCCTTGCCCTGGCACGCCTTATCCGTGATCAACACCTTGTCCGCCGGACCCTCGCCCCGGATCGTCAGGTTCGGCGCCGCCCAGACGGTGCAGTCGAAATACTCGCCAGGCGCGATCGATATCGTGTCGCCGTCCCGCGCCGCCGCCCCCGCGGCCGATGGCGTGGGATACGCGCGGCCCTGGCCCACCTCAAGCGTGCGCGCCTCCGCCGCGTGATTGACCAGGAGCAGTGCCGCGAGCGCTGCCGCGTAACGGTGGGCGTGGTAAGCCATCGATGCGTCTCCTCAAAGGATCGGACCCGTGCAGTCTAGGCCACAACGCTCCCTGCTGATAGCCGCCAGCCTCCTCGCGGCCGCGCCTGCCGCCGCGCGGACCCTGGTGGTCGGTCCCGGCGAGCCCTTCGCCGCCCCGGCGGACGCCGCGCGCGCCGTGCAGGACGGCGACACCGTGCTGATCCGCGCCGGCACCTATTATGGTTGCGCCAGCTGGCGCGCGAGCGGCATCACGGTCGCGGGCGAGGGGCCGGACACCGTGCTCAGCGACGCCGCGTGCGAGGGCAAGGCCGCGTTCGTCGTTTCGGGCAACGACGTGACGGTGCGCGACCTCACCCTCACCCGCGTGCGCGTGCCCGACGGCAACGGCGCCGGCATCCGCGCCGAGGGACGCAACCTGCAGGTCGAGCGCGTGCGCTTCATCAACGACCAGCGCGGCATCCTCGTGGGCGGCCAGCCCGGCAGCATCCTGCGCGTGCTGTCCTGCGAGTTCTCGGAGATCGGCAGCCCCGACGACCCCCGCCCATCCCCCGCCGTCGCGGTCGGCGCGACCGAGCGGCTCGAAGTGCGCGACAGCGCGTTCCGTGACGCGCGCACCGGCAACGCCATCACCTCGGACGCGGCAAGCACCGTGGTCGTCGGCAACCGGATCGCAGCGGCCGGCAACCCGCCCGCCATCCAGGTCAGCGCCGCCGCCGAGGTGTCCGCCAACCGCTTCGAGCTGACCGCAGGCGAGGGGCAGCGAGCCGCGATCCTGCTGACCGGCAGCGGCGCCGCCGAGATCAGGGACAACCGCCTCGTGAACAACGGCGACCCGGCCGCCCTCGTGCTGGACTGGAGCGACGGCGATCCCGTCCTCGCGGGCAACACGGTCCCGCCTTCCGATACCGAGATCACCACCAGCGGCGTGCTGACGCACAAGGCCAGGAGCACCGCCAGGTCCGGCGTGGATGCGATGCGCGGCCTGCTGGGCTCAGCGAAACGGCATATCAAGGCAGCGATGGGCCGGTGACGCACCGATCACGAAAGCGTGCAACGTCTCAATAATTATACAATATCTTAGGAAATGGGATTACACGCTCCTTCACCGATCCCGGGTCAAGGAGTCCCCCATTGTTTTGTCTCAGCATCCTGCGCATCGCATCCCTCGTCGCCTGCATCGCCGCCGGCCCGGCGTTCGCCGCCCCCTCGCTCATCGTATCGAACAGCGATAACCTGTTCGCGAACGGCAGCGCCAACACGACGCTGACCTACGCGCCGACCAACCTCTCCGTGAATGCGCGCGCCGGCCAGTTCAACGTGAGCGTCAAGGAGAGCGCCGGCGGCCTGTCGAGCCTGCTGCAGGTGTTCTGCACCGACATCTTCCACACGCTCATGCTGCCGACGACCTACCAGGTCGGCCTGCTCGCCGACACGCTGCTCAACTCGGTGAAGGTCAACCAGATCAACGCCCTGCTCTCCAACGGCAACCGCCTGGCGACCAGCAATGCGTCGTCGGCCGGCCTGCAGCTCGCCATCTGGGAGGTGCAGAACGAGCAGGGCACGAGCGGCTACAACCTGACCACCGGCGATTTCAAGGTCACGAACACCGACGCCGCGGCCCTGGCGGCCGCCGGCAGCTACCTCGCCAAGATCGGCAGCGGCGAATGGCAGGCGAACCCCTACGCCACCGTGCGCCAGCTGCGGGCGGATGGCCGCCAATCCCTGTCCTATCTCGACGTCCCTGAGCCCGCGAGCCTGGTCCTGCTCGGCGCCGGCCTGCTCGGCCTGATCGCCGTCCGCAAACGCGCCAAGCTGGCGCGCTGAACCGCCGGGCAGCGGGGTGCCGGGTCCAGCAGGGCTGAAGACTGCTTACCCGGCGGCGGCTCACGTGATAATGCCCCGCGATGCCCAAACTTCGGGCGATCACCAAGAGTCTCGAAGCATGGACAGCCCTCAACTCGCGATCGCGCTCCCGACCCAGCCTGCGCCGGAACTGTGCGTCGTCGTTCCTGTCCTGAACGAGCGGGACAACATCCCGCTCCTGGTCGACAAGCTTCGGACGGCGCTCGAGGGCATCACCTGGGAAGTGGTGTTCGTGGACGACGACTCGACCGATGGCACGCGGGATGCCGTGGCGGAGATCGGCCGGGAGGACGCCAGGGTGCGGCTGCTGCACCGGGTGGGCCGCCGCGGCCTGGCCTCCGCCTTCATCGAGGGCGCGCAATGCAGCCTCGCCCCCTACGTCGCCGCCATGGATGGCGACCTGCAGCACGATGAGGCCCTGCTGCCCCGCATGCTCGCCGTGCTGCGGACCGAGCCGGTGGATGTCGTGGTGGGCAGCCGCTACGTCGCGGGCGGCGGGCTCGGCGGGTGGGACAAGACGCGGGCCAACATGTCGGACCTGGCCACCCGGCTGGGTCAGCGCGTGCTGCGGGTCTCCGTGGCCGATCCCATGAGCGGCTTCTTCATGCTGCCCCGGCCGGCGTTCGACCGCGCCCTGCGGAACCTGTCGGCGATCGGCTTCAAGATCCTGCTGGACCTGCTCGCCTCATTTCCCGAGCCGCCGAGGGTGCGGGAGCTGCCGTTCACCTTCCGCCCGCGAATCGCGGGAGAGAGCAAGCTGGACGCCGGCGTGCTGCTGGACTTCGTGCTGCTGCTGCTGGAGAAATCGGTCGGGCACCTGGTGCCGGTGCGGTTCCTGCTGTTCGCGTTCGTCGGGGCGCTGGGGCTGCTGCTGCATGTGGTGGTCCTGCGGCTCGGGCTGGGTGCCGGGCTGGGGTTCAATGCCGCCCAGGTGCTGGCGACGGCATGCGCGATCGTCGCGAACTTCTGGCTGAACAACGTCTTCACCTTCCGCGACCGCCGGCTGCGCGGGGCGCGGATGGTGCGGGGCCTGGCGGTGTTCACGGCGGTGTGCGCCGTGGGCGCAGTGGGCAACCTGGGCATCGCCGGGCTCGTGCTGGGCTCGGGCCATCAGGTGTGGTGGGTGGCGGGTCTTGCAGGCGCCGCGATGAGCCTGGTGTGGAACTACGCCGTCGGCTCGACCCTGACCTGGCGGCGGCGGGGCTGAACCCGGCAGCGCCAACGGTTGGCACTCTGACCGTGCGCTAAGAGCTCGCCGCGAACCCAGCATGCGTGTCCGCTGGCGCGGCCATCGCCTCCGCCAGGAGCGAGTAGCTGCGGCGTCGCACCGCCGGGTCGTGCACCGTCGTGAGCACGGCGACTTCATCCACGCCATGCGCCTGCGCGAGCCGCCGCACGAGGCTCGCCGTTTCGTCGCCGGCGCCGGCCAGCGCGGTCCTCCGCAGTTGTGCCGCCCGGGCGCGCTCGGCGTCGGTCCATGGATATGCCGCCGCCTCGTCGGGCGAGGGCAGGGGGGCGAACACCCCCCGGTCCCGTCCCAGCCGCCACAGCGCCCGGCTGGCGAACTGCCGCTCCGCCTCCGCCCCGGTCTCGCACGCCAGCGCCCACACAGCGAGCGCCGCATGCGGCTCGGGGCGGTGCGCACTCGGACGATACAGCGAGCGGTAGGCGTCCAGCGCCTCCTCGCCGCCGCGTCCGTCGGTGATGAAGTGGGCGAAGCAGTAGGGCAGGCTGAAATAGGCCGCGACCTGCGCGCCGTAGGTCGAGCTGCCCAGGATCCACGGCTCCGGCGCGCCCGGCCCGGCCGGCTGCGCCTGCACCGCGGCGAACGGGTGCCCCTCCATCAACGGCGCGCCGGAGACCCAGGCCAGCAGGTCCCGCACGGCCGCGGGGAAGTGGTCCGCCGCCGTGTCGGCCGCCGGGTTCAGCGCGTAGGCCGTCTGCCCGTCCGAGCCCGGCGCGCGCCCCAGCCCCATGTCGATCCGGCCCGGCGCGATGGCCTCCAGCACGCGGAACACCTCCGCCACCTTCAGCGCGCTGTAATGCGGCAGCATGACGCCCGCGCTGCCCACCCTGATCCGCCGCGTCGTCGCGGCGATGGCCGCCATCAGCACCTCCGGCGCCGTGCCGGCCTGGCTTCCGGAGTTGTGGTGCTCGGCCAGCCAGTAGCGCCGATACCCGGCGTCCTCGCAGTGCCGGGCGAGCGCCAGCGTCTCCTGGATGCTGCTCGCAGGCGTGCGGCCGGTGCAGACGGTGCTCTGGTCGAGCACGGAAAGCTGTAAGGTCATGGCGTTCTTCCTACTGACCGTTCGAGAATTCGCTAGGCCGAGTCGGCTGGCGCGGTTGTCGAGAACCGGAGCGCAGCGGGCGTTAAGTCCGTGAGCACCGGAAGCGCATGAGAACCGCGCCAGATGGCC
>JBBSIT010000320.1:0-5629 GCA_038231995.1 Acetobacterales bacterium
ACGATACCGCTGCCCCACCGCCGCCTCCCATGACCAACCCACGCCACAAAGGATCGGCTCGCACGCCGCCAGAACAAGGCTGACAGAGCACTAGTGATAGAAGCCGGCGAGGATCGCCAACAGGAGCAGTGCAACGATGTTGGTGATCTTGATCATCGGGTTGATCGCGGGGCCGGCGGTGTCCTTGTAGGGATCGCCGACCGTGTCGCCGGTGACGGCAGCCTTATGGGCGTCCGAGCCCTTTCCGCCGTGGTTGCCTTCCTCGATGTATTTCTTGGCGTTGTCCCACGCGCCGCCGCCCGAGGTCATGCTGATCGCCACGAACAGGCCGGTGACGATAGTGCCGAGCAGCATCGCACCCAGCGATGCGAAGCCGGCGGAACGGCCGCCGATCGCCGAGATGACGAAGAACAGCACGATCGGCGCCAGCACCGGCAGCAGCGACGGGATGATCATCTCCTTGATCGCCGCCTTGGTCAGCAAGTCAACGGCCCGGCCGTAATCGGGCTTCGCGGTGCCGGCCATGATGCCGGGGATCTCGCGGAACTGGCGGCGGACCTCCACCACCACCGACCCGGCGGCGCGGCCGACCGCAGTCATGCCCATGGCGGCGAACAGGTAGGGCAGCAGGCCGCCGATGAACAAGCCGACGACGACGTACGGGTTCTGCAGCGCGAAATCCACCCTCACGTCGGGGAAGTAGTATCGCAGGTCCTCGGTGTAGGCGGCGAACAGCACCAGCGAGGCGAGACCGGCGGAGCCGATGGCGTAGCCCTTGGTGACCGCCTTGGTGGTGTTCCCCACGGCATCCAGCGCGTCCGTGGTCTTGCGCACGTCGGGCGGAAGGTCAGCCATCTCGGCGATGCCGCCGGCGTTGTCGGTGACCGGGCCGTAGGCGTCCAGCGCGACCACCATGCCGGCGAGCGAGAGCATGGTGGTGGCGGCGACGGCGATGCCGAACAGGCCGGCGACGAGATAGGACAGCAGGATGCCCAGGCAGATCACCAGCACCGGCAGGGCGGTGGATTCCATCGAGATCGCCAGGCCCTGGATGACGTTGGTGCCGTGCCCGGTGGTAGAGGACTGGGAGATGCTGCGGACCGGGCGGTACTCGGTAGAGGTGTAGTATTCGGTGATCCACACGATCAGGCCGGTCACGCCGAGGCCGACGAGCGCGCATTCGAACAGGCCGAAGCCGCTGATGGCGCCCACGGTCATGGGCACGCTGGTCGTGAAGCCGACCATACCGGCGATGACCCCTGCGATGGCGATCGCCGACAGCACGCCGGTGACGACCAGGCCCTTGTACAGCGCGCCCATGATGTTGTTGGACGCGCCGAGCTTCACGAAATACGAGCCGATGACCGAGGTCACGATGCACACCGCTCCGATGGCCAGCGGCAGCATCATCATGGTGTCGGCGGCGGAGCCGGTGAAGAAGATGTTGCCCAGCAGCATGGTGGCGACGATGGTGACGGCGTAGGTCTCGAACAGGTCGGCGGCCATGCCGGCGCAGTCGCCCACATTGTCGCCGACGTTGTCGGCGATGACGGCGGGGTTGCGGGGATCGTCCTCGGGGATCCCGGCCTCGACCTTGCCGACCAGGTCGGCGCCCACGTCGGCGCCCTTCGTGAAGATGCCGCCGCCGAGGCGGGCGAAGATCGAGATCAGCGAGGCGCCGAAGGAGAGGGCGACCATCGCCTCCATCACCGGGCGCAGGTTGGTGCCGACCAGGTTGGCGCGCAGGATGAAGTAGTAGATGGAGACGCCGAGCAGGCCCAGGTCCACGACCAGCATGCCGGTGATGGCGCCGGACTTGAAGGCGATGTCGAGCCCGGCGGCAAGGCCCTGGCGGGAGGCCTGCGCAGTGCGGACATTGGCGCGCACCGAGACGTTCATGCCGACATAGCCGGCCAGGCCGGAGAGGATGGCGCCGATGGCGAAGCCGATGGCGACGTTGCGGCCCAGGGTGAAGCCCAGCAGGATCAGGATCACCACGCCGACCACGCCGATGGTGGCGTACTGGCGGTTGAGATAGGCGCGGGCGCCTTCCTGCACCGCCGCGGAGATCTCCTGCATGCGGGCAGTGCCGGCGTCGGCGGCGAGGACCTGGCGGGTGGTGATGATGCCGTAGACGACTGCGATGAGGCCGCAGGCGATGATGGCGAGCTGAGCCAAAGACATGGAGTCTCCTAGTGTTCTCCGCCCCGGCAGGCCGGCAGTTACCGTCCCGCGGCGTTCCGCAGGGTTCCTGGATCGTTATCCGCGGCGTAACAGAGTTGTGAACCGCAGGCAACCGCCGGTGGCCGCTCGGTTCGAGCCGGCCTGAATATAATCTTGTCGCCGTCCGCTCAGGCCGGTCTCATCGGCCGGTCTTCTGCTTCTCCCGCTCGATCGCGTCCGTGATGAGCTGCCGCGCCTCCGCCGCATCGCCCCAGCCAGCGACCTTCACCCACTTGCCCGGTTCCAAATCCTTGTAGTGCTCGAAGAAGTGCTGGATCTGCTCCAGCGTGATCACCGGCAGGTCCGTGTAGTTCTTCACGTGCACGTACCGCTTCGTCAGCTTGAACGACGGCACCGCGACGATCTTCTCGTCGCCGCCGCTCTCGTCCTGCATCTTGAGCACGCCGATCGGCCTGACGTTGATGACCGCCCCCGGCACGATCGGCCGCGTGTTCGCGACGAGCACGTCGATCGGGTCTCCGTCGTCCGACAGCGTGTGCGGCACGAACCCGTAATTGCCGGGGTAGCGCATCGGCGTGTGCAGGAACCGGTCCACCACGAGCGTGCCGGCCTCCTTGTCCATCTCGTACTTGATGGGCTCGCCCCCGATGCTGACCTCGACGATGACGTTGACGTCGTCCGGCGGGTTGTGGCCGATGGCGATGGCGTCGATGCGCATGGCGTGTCTCCGAGGAGGGCTGCGAGAGTGAGCGGTACGCTTGCTGGCCCCGGTAGTCTCCTGGGCTGAAGGCAGCGGGACCATAGCGGCACGTCCAACCCTTGCCAACGCACGCCGTTCTGGCGCAAGTCATGCTTCGGTTGCAGTGCGCGCCTGTAGCTCAGTTGGTTAGAGCGGGCCGCTCATAACGGCTTGGTCGCAGGTTCGAGTCCTGCCGGGCGCATCACGGCCCTTGGTTGCCGGCCCCGCCGAGCACACCTAAAGACGATCCCCAGCATTGCCGACAGGAGCCCGAGCGTGGCCAGCTACCAGTACGTTTACGTGATGAAGGATGTGACCAAGTCGTTCCCGGGCGGGCGCGAGGTCTTCAAGGGCATCACCCTTTCCTTCCTGCCCGGCGTCAAGATCGGCGTGCTCGGCGTCAACGGCGCGGGCAAGTCCACCCTGCTCAAGATCATGGCCGGCATCGAGACGGAGTACGGCGGCGAGGCCTGGGCTGCCGAGGGCGTGCGCATCGGCTACCTGCAGCAGGAACCCAAGCTCGACGAGACCAAGACGGTGGCCGAGAACGTCATGGAGGCGTTCGGGCCGCTGAAGGCCGCGATGGACCGCTTCAATGCTATCAGCGAGCGCTTCGCCGAGCCGATGGACGACGACGAGATGAACGCCCTGCTGGCCGAGCAGTCGGAGCTGCAGGAGACGATCGACGCCGAGGACGGCTGGGACCTGGACCGCCGGGTCGAGATCGCGCTCGATGCGCTGCGCTGCCCGCCACCCGACGCGGAAGTCACCCGGCTGTCCGGCGGCGAGCGCCGGCGCGTGGCGCTGTGCCGGCTGCTACTGGAGAAGCCGGACCTGCTGCTGTTGGACGAGCCGACCAACCACCTCGACGCCGAGAGCGTGGCATGGCTGGAGAAGACGCTGCGCGACTTCGCTGGCACCGTCATGATCGTCACCCACGACCGCTACTTCCTGGACAACGTGACGAACTGGATCCTCGAGATCGAGCGCGGCCGCGGCTACCCGTTCGAGGGCAACTACTCGTCCTGGCTGGAGCAGAAGCGCAAGCGGCTGCAGCAGGAGGAGAAGGAGGAGAGTGCCCGGCAGCGCTCGCTGGCCGCCGAGCAGGAGTGGATACAGTCGAGCCCCCGCGCCCGGCAGACCAAGAGCCGCGCGCGCATCGCCAAGTACGAGGAGATGCAGGCGAAGTCGCAGGAGATGGCCGGCAGCACCGCCGAGATCGTCATCCCGCCGGGTCCGCGCCTGGGCGGCACCGTCATTGAGGCGGACCAGCTTCGCAAGGCCTACGGCAACCGCCTGCTGATCGACGAGCTCGACTTCAAGCTCCCGCCCGGCGGCATCGTCGGCGTGATCGGCCCCAACGGCGCCGGCAAGACGACGCTGTTCCGCATGATTACCGGGCAGGAGACGCCGGATGGCGGCACGCTCAAGGTCGGCGAGACCGTCAAGCTCGGCTACGTCGATCAGAGCCGCGACAGCCTGGATGCGACCAAGAGCGTGTGGGAGGAGATTAGCGGCGGCACCGACGTGATCTATCTCGGCAAGCGCGCCGTGCCGTCGCGGGCCTATGTGGGCGCGTTCAACTTCAAGGGCTCGGACCAGCAGAAGAAGGTCGGCATCCTCTCCGGCGGCGAGCGCAACCGCGTCCACCTGGCCAAGATGCTGAAATCGGAGAGCAACGTCATCCTGCTCGACGAGCCGACCAACGACCTCGACGTCGACACGCTGCGGGCGCTCGAGGAGGCGCTCACCGAGTTCGCCGGCTGCGCCGTGATCATCAGCCATGACCGCTGGTTCCTGGACCGGCTTGCGACGCATATCCTGGCGTTCGAAGGCGACAGCCACGTCGAGTGGTTCGAGGGCAACTTCCAGGCCTACGAAGAGGACAAGCGACGCCGTCTCGGCGCCGACAGCACCGAGCCGCACCGCATCAAATACCGCCCGCTGGCGCGATAAACCGCCAGCCCGGCCGTGACCCCGCCCTGGGCCATCCGCACCGGGCGGCTCCTTCTGACCCCGGTCGGGTGGCAACATATCGCCGACCTGTGTGCGCTGAAGGGCGACCCGCGCGTCTATGCGACCATGCTCGGCGGCGTGCGCGGCCCGGTGCAGGTCGCCGCCGAGCTCGCCGAGGACACCCAGTTCTGGGCCCGGAACCGCGCCGGAATGTGGATGGTGCACGACCTCAACGACCAAGCGGTGGGCCTGACGGGCCTGCATGAGCGCACCGACGGCCGGGGGATTGCGCTCCGCTTCGCCTTCCGTCCCGAGACCCGCGGCCGCGGCGTGGCGCGCGAGGCCGCCGGCGCCGCGCTGCGCTTTGCCCACGACCGCGCCGGCCTCCGCCGGGTCGTCGCGGTGTCACGCGAGGACAACATCGCCTCCCGCACCGTGTTGGGCGCGATCGGCATGCGCGAAAGCGGCGAGTTCCTGCGCGATGGAGACCGCATGCTGATCTACGAAAGTCTCGGCTGAGCCGCGCGGCCGTCGCATGTTGCGGTGCGAACACATTTCTGCCATAGGCGACCGGACGAAAATTCAGGGATTTTGGAGAGGCATGCTCGCTCAGCTCGCCATCATCGTCTGCGGCCTCGTGGCCGTGGCATACGGGGTCGTCACGACCCGGCAAGTGCTCGCCGCGGATGCCGGCACCGCGCGGATGCAGGAGATTTCGGCTGCCGTGCAGGAGGGCGCCCGCGCCTACCT
>JBBSIT010000321.1:0-5627 GCA_038231995.1 Acetobacterales bacterium
CGACCGCCACCCGGGCATTGCCACTCCCACCCTCCTCGCCCCGCGGGAGGCGGCCAGCACCGTCACGTTGTCCGACGGCGCCACCGTGCTCGGCACGGCGGTGGCGGACGCCGACGGGCGGTGGAGCTTCACGCCGATCGGCGCGCTGGCCGAGGGCGCACACAGCATCACCGCCACCGCGACCGACGCGGCCGGCAACGCCTCGCCCACGTCGGCCGCGCTGGCGCTCACCATCGACAGTACCGCGCCGGGCGCCCCGACCAGCCTCGCCTTGACGCCGGGCAGCGACAGCGGCGTCGCGGGCGACCGCCGGACGAACATCGCCGCCCCCACCCTGGCCGGCACGGCCGAGGCGAACAGCACCGTCACCCTGACCGACGGCGCATCCGTGCTCGGCACGGCGCAGGCGGACGGCGCCGGGCTCTGGAGCTTCACGCCCCGCGCCGCCCTGGCCGAGGGTGCACACAGCATCGCCGCCACCGCGACCGACGCGGCCGGCAACGCCTCGGCCGCCTCGGCCACTCTGGCGCTCACCATCGACACGACCGCCCCGGCCGTCGCCATGGCGCTCGCCCGCGACACCGGGCTGGACTACGACCGCATCACCAGCGACCCGGCGCTGACCGGCTCGGCCGATCCGGGCGACACGGTGACCCTCAGCGAAGGCGGCGCCACGCTCGGCACGGCCGTGGCGGACGCCCCCGGCGCATGGAGCTACACCCCGGCCGGCCTCGCCGAGGGAGCGCACGCCATCACGGCCAGCGACACGGACGCCGCCGGCAACACGGGGCAAGCC
The DNA here is from genome assembly GCA_038231995.1 of Acetobacterales bacterium. Lineage (GTDB taxonomy): Bacteria > Pseudomonadota > Alphaproteobacteria > Acetobacterales > Acetobacteraceae > JBBSIT01. The sequence continues at coordinate 797 of JBBSIT010000321.1, forward strand.
TCGCTCCGCTTCGTGCTCGACACCTCGGCGCCCACCACCGACTACACCCTCGTGGACGGCTCCGGCGTCCAGAGCGAGGGAGTCCTGACGCCCGCCGGCCAGGCCGTGCCCGGCGTCGCGCGAGGCTTCGCCTACGCCGGGACGGGTGGGGCGACCATCCTGGCCCGCGCCGACAACGCGATGCTCAAGGGCGGCACGGGCGGCGACGCCATCGTGGCCCAGGGCGGGCGCAGCGTGCTCGACGGCAACGGCGGCTCCGACTGGCTGGTCGGCGGCACCGGGCAGAACTCGTTCGTGGTCGATGCGCGCGGCGGGACCTGGAACACTGTGCTGGGCTTCAAGGCCGGGGACGACATCGCCGTGCGCGGCATCCAGGAAGTCGCCTCGACCTTCCGGTGGGTCGGCACGGCCGGTGCCAGCGGCTACCAGGGCGCCACGCTGCGGGGCACGCCGAGCGACACCGGCCAGGCTTTCTCCGTGACGTTCGCGGGCCTCACGGTCGAGCAGGCGAAGCGCTATGCCGCGGTCGTCGAGCGGGAGACGGACGGCACCCCGGTGCTCCGATTGCGCGCCGCCAGCCCCAGCGCGCCGGACGATGCGAGCTACGCGATCACCAACGTGACGACCGGGGTCGCCAGCGACTTCACGTTCGACCCGTATCAGGGGACGGCGGCCGGCCTGCGCTATCAGCACGTCGAGTCGGGCGACGCGCCCGCCGTCCTGCTCGCGAAGGCCAGCGACAGCCTGCTCAAGAGCGGCGCGGGCAACGACGCGCTGGCGGTGCGCAACGGCGACAACGTGCTGGACGCCGGCAGCGGATCGAACTGGCTGGTCGGCGGCGCGGGCAACGACAAGTTCCTGGTGGACGCGCGCGGCGGCCAGCCGGTCTGGAACACCGTCGTGAACTTCCACGCCGGCGACGAGCTGGTGATGCGAGGCTACCAGGAGGGCGTGTCGAGCTGGAGCTGGACCGCCTTGAAGGAGGGCGCGGCCGGCTACGAGGGCGCCACGCTGCGCGGCGCCCTGAACGGCCGGGACACGGACTTCTCCCTGACGCTGGCCGGCATTTCGGTCGAGCAGGCCCGCGGCTTCGCCGTCAGCTCGACGACGACGAGCGACGGCGTGGGCGCCCTGTCGATCCGGGCCTGACCCGGCGGCGGCCCTGGACAACTGAGGAGGCGCCGAGCACGTTCGGGGGCGAGGAGGACCCCCGATGCCCGACGCCGAACCTGTGAGGCTGCTTTGCTGTGGCGCGGTCGCGCGCATCCGGCTCAACCGGCCGGCGGTGCTGAACGCGCTCGACCAGGCGATGGTCGAGGGCCTGCTCGCCGCCGTCGAGACTATCGCCGCCAGCCCGGACGTGCGCGTCGTCGTCCTGCAGGGCGAGGGCCGCAGCTTCATGGCCGGCGGCGACGTCGCGCAGTTCCATCGCGCCGGGCCGGACGCGCCGGCCCTGGTCCGCCGGCTGATCGGTCCGTTCCATCAGGTGATCGAGCGTCTCGCCAGGTTGCCCATCCCGGTGCTCGCGAGCGTGCAGGGTCCGGTGGCCGGCGCCGGCGTCAGCGTCATGCTCGCGGCGGACCTGGCGATCGCGGCCGACGACCTCCGCCTGTCGCTGGCCTATGCCCGCATCGGCGCGAGCCCGGACGGGTCGTCCACCTGGTCGCTGCCGCGGGTGGTCGGGCTGCGCCGCGCGCTTGAGATCGGCCTGCTGGGCGATGACATCGACGCCGCCGAGACGCTGCGGCTGGGCCTGGTCAACCGCGTGGTGCCGACGGCCGCGCTGGAGCACGAGACCGGCACGCTCGCCCAACGGCTCGCCGAGGGGCCGACCGCCGCCTATGGCCGCATCAAGGCGCTGATGCGCGCGTCGCTGGACCGCGGGTTGCCCGAGCAGTTGGCGGCCGAGGCCGACGCCTTCGTCGCCAGCGCCGGGACCGCCGATTTCGCCGAGGGCGCCGCCGCCTTCATGGCCAAGCGCGCCCCGCGGTTCACCGGAGCATGAGCGAAGACATAATCGGCCTCGACCCGGCGCGCCTCGACGCGTTCCTGCGCGCAGCGCTCCCCGCCCTGCGCGGCCCCATGCGCCTGGAACGCATATCCGGCGGCCAGTCGAATCCCACCTTCTTCCTCACCCTCGGCGACCGTCGGCTGGTGCTGCGCAAGAAGCCGGCCGGCCCGACCCTGCCCTCCGCTCACGCGGTGGACCGCGAGGCGCGGGTGATCTCGGCGCTGGCCGGCACGGGAGTGCCGGTGCCGGAGGTCGTGCTGTTCCACCCGGACCCGGACGTGATCGGCACGCCGTTCTACGTCATGGAGCGGGTCGAGGGCCGCGTGTTCCCCACCGCCGACCTGCCCGGCGCCGCGGCCGCGGACCGGCGCGCCATGTTTCACTCCTACGCCGAGGCGATGGCGCGGCTGCATGACGTGGACTGGCGGGCGGCCGGGCTCGAAGGGTTCGGCCGGCCCGGCGGCTACTTCGCGCGCCAGATCGACCGCTGGACCCGGCAATGGGAGGCGGCGCGCTTCCGCGACGTGCCGGAACTCGGCCAGCTCGCTGCGTGGCTGCAAGCGAGCCTGCCGCCGGATGACGGCGCGGCTTCGATCTGCCACGGCGACTTCCGCCTCGGCAACGTCATGTTCCACCCGGCCGAGCCTCGGGTCGTCGCGGTGCTGGACTGGGAGCTGTCCACCATCGGCCACCCGCTGGCGGACCTGGCTTTCGGCGCGCTGGCCTGGCGCACCCTGCCCACGGAATACGGCGGGCTGCGCGGGCTGGACCTGCAGGCGCTCGGCATCCCGTCCGAGGCCGAATGGGTCGCGCAGTACTGGGCGTCCCGCCGGGCGCCGGCGGCCCCGCTCGCGCCGTTCCACGTCGCCTTCGCGCTGTTCCGCTTCGCCGTGATATTCGAGGGCATCGCCGCCCGCGCCCGCGCCGGGACCGCGGCGTCGCACGACGCAGCGGACGTGGGCGAGCTCTCGCTGGCCTTCGCCCGCCGCGGCGTCGAGGCTATCGCCAACGCATAACGCATGAGGCTGCCACCATGGATTTCGAGCACTCCCCGAAGGTCAAGGAGCTCCAGGCCCGCCTGGAGGCGTTCATGCAGGCGCACGTGCTGCCGGTGGACCGCGAGTGGAACCGCATCGCCGACTCCGGCGCCTACCCGCTCGCCATAGTGGAGCCGCTCAAGGAGCGGGCCAAGGCGGAGGGGTTGTGGAACCTGTTCCTGCCCGGCCTGCGCGACGACGAGCCCGGCACGCGGCTGACCAACCTCGAATACGCGCCGCTGGCCGAGATCATGGGCCGCGTGCCCTGGGCCAGCGAGGTGTTCAACTGCAACGCCCCCGACACCGGCAACATGGAGACGCTGCACCTGTTCGCGACGCCGGAGCAGCGCGCCCGCTGGCTCGACCCGCTGCTGGCCGGCACGATCCGCTCCTGCGTCGCCATGACGGAGCCGGACACCGCGTCGTCCGACCCCACCAACATCGCGACCCGCATCCGGCGCGAGGGCGACGAGTACGTCATCAGCGGCCGCAAGTGGTTCATCACCGGCGCGATGCACCCCTTTGCTGCGGTGTTCCTGGCGATGGGCGTGACCGAGGGCCGGGAGGCGATGGCGCCGCACGAGCGGCACACGATCCTGCTGGTGCCGCGCGACACGCCGGGCGTTGTGGTCGTGCGCAACCTGCCGATCCTGGGGCATCACTCGCCGGAGGGGCACTGCGAGATCCTGTTCGAGGAGGCGCGCGTGCCGGTGTCCAGCCGGCTGGGCGAGGAGGTCAGCGCCTTCGCCATCATGCAGGCGCGGCTCGGCCCGGGGCGCATCCATCACTGCATGCGCACCATCGGCCAGTGCGAGGTCGCCATCGAGCTGATGACGGACCGTGCGGCGGACCGGGTGGCGTTCGGCCAGCCCCTGTCCCAGTTCGCCAACGTGGGCGACTGGATCGCGGAGACCCGCATCGAGGTGGACCAGGTGCGGCTGCTGGTGCTGCACGCCGCCTGGGCGGTGGACCGCTGGGGCGCCAAGGCGGCGCGCACCGACGTGAGCGCCATCAAGCTGGCGGCGGCGCGGCTGCAGGTGCGGGTGGTGGACCGCGCCATCCAGGTGTTCGGCGCCGCCGGGCTGACGTCGGATACGCCGCTGGCCTACCTCTATACCTGGGGCCGCGCGCTGCGCTTCATCGATGGCCCGGACGAGGTGCACCTGCGCACGGTGGCCCGCACCGAGCTGCGCAAGCGACGGGAGGCACGCGCGGCCGACGCCGCGCCGCCGAGAGTGGCCGCGGAGTGACAGCAGGCTTCCCATTACGTCAGGAACATCACGTAATGTGAAAGCGTTCTTGACAGGGATCGGCGCTCGGGCTTGATGAACTCTCGGTGAAAGGACGGATTAACCGGGATGGCTGCGAAGGCCACCTGCATACCGGGAGAAACATCTTGTCTCACATGTCCCTCCGTGCGCGCCTGCTCGCCACAGCAGCAGCCCTCGCCGCCATGGTGGCCACGAGCCAAGGCGCCCACGCTGCCGCGTTCCAGCTCAAGGAGAACAGCGCCGTCGGGCTCGGCACTGCCTTCGCCGGCGAGGGCTCCGCCGCGCAGACGCCGGCGACCGTGTTCAACAACCCGGCCGGCATGACGCAGCTCCCGGGCCTGCAGGTGGCGCTCGGCGGCAGCATCATCGTGCCGTCCTTCACGTTCAGCGGCAACGCGCGCGACGCCTTCGGCCGGCCCATCAGCGGCCAGAGCAACCGGGATGGCGGCGACTTCGCCATCGTCCCGCATGGCTACGTGACCTACAAGGTCACGCCGGACCTGTCGGTGGGC
>JBBSIT010000322.1:0-5609 GCA_038231995.1 Acetobacterales bacterium
CGTGCGTCCCACACCCACCACGCCCCCCACATCGGCCTGCCCCACAGGCTGCCGGTGGCGAGGCACAGGGCGGTGAAAGCGGCGCCCACGGGACCGATCTCGACCGCGGCGAGGTCCGCCAGCCGATGCCGCCACACCAGGGACAACGCCGAGCAGATGGCGAGAGCGAGGTAGCCGGCCGAGGCCAGCCAGGCCGAGGGCACGTGCACGTAGATGATGCGCACCGCGTCGCCCTGCTGCCAGTCCGCCGGCGCCCAGAACAGGCCCCAGGTCAGCCCGACCGCGAGCAGCAGCACGGCCGCGGCGTCTAGCCACGGCTGCACCCGCCCGGCCAGGCGCAGGAAGCGCCCGGGGTTGGCGAAACGATGCAGGCTGCGCGCGGGTCGCGCAGGGAGGGCTGTTGCGTCCACAGGCGAGAGATAGCACGTGCCGCGGCTGTTTGAAGCCACGTCGCCGTGCCTTACTGTGCGACGCAACAATGCCGAAAGAGATCATGCGCTACTGGCTGGTGAAATCCGAGCCCGACTCCTTCAGCTGGGCGCAGCAGGTGGAGCGCGGTGTCGAGCCCTGGACCGGCGTGCGCAACCACACCGCCAAGCTCAACCTGGCCGCCATGCGGCTGGGCGACCGGGCGTTCTTCTACCATTCCAACACCGGCAAGGAGATCGTCGGCATCGTCGAGGTCGTGCGCGAGGCGTATCCTGACCCCACCGCGGAGAAGGGCCGCTGGGTGTGCGTGGACATGCGCGCCGTCGCCGCCCTCCCGCGCCCGGTGACGCTCGCCGCCCTGAAGGCGAACCCGGACTTCGCCGAGATGGAGTTGGTCCGCCAGTCCCGCCTGTCGGTCAGCCCGGTCTCGGACGCCCACTGGCGCAGCATCCTCGCGCTCGACGGCCTAGAGACCTGATACTGGTGCCTGACTGCGCCGGGCTGTAGCCTTTTGCCAACGCCAAGAAATTAAAAGGGGACGCCAGGTGTCCGAGGACCAGATCTTTTCCGTGCGGCCCGAGATCGCCGCCAACGCGCATGTCTCGCCCGAGCGGTATCGCGCCATGACCGAGCAGGCGAAATCCGACCCAGAGGGGTTCTGGCGCGAGCACGCCGGCCGGGTGAGCTGGATGCGCGAGCCCACCCGGATCAAGGACACCAGCTTCGAGGGCGACGTCCGCATCCGCTGGTACGAGGATGGCGAGCTGAACGCCTCCGTCTCCTGCCTCGACCGGCATTTGGCGGAACGGGCGGACCAGACCGCCATCATCTGGGAGGGCGACGACCCCGGCGAGAGCCGCAGCGTGACCTATCGCGAGCTGCACGAGCAGGTCTGCCGGCTGGCCAATGTGCTGAAAGGCTTGGGCGTCAAGCGCGGCGACCGGGTGACGATCTACCTGCCGATGGTGGTCGAGGCCGCGGTCGCGATGCTGGCCTGCGCGCGGCTGGGGGCGATCCACGCGGTGGTGTTCGGCGGCTTCTCGCCGGACAGCCTGGCGAACCGAATCAAGGACTGCGGCAGCACCGTGCTCATCACGGCGGACGAGGGAAGGCGCGGCGGGCGGCGCGTGGCGCTCAAGGCCAACGCCGACGTGGCGCTCGCCTCCTGCCCGACGATCCAGCACGTCCTCGTGGTGCGCGTCACCGGCGGGAACGTGGCGATGCAGGCGGGCCGCGACCTCGACTACGCCGAGCTGGCCGCGGCGGCGTCCCCCGACTGCCCGCCCGAGCGGATGGGCGCCGAGGACCCCTTGTTCATCCTCTACACCTCCGGCAGCACCGGCATGCCCAAGGGCGTGCTGCACACCACCGGCGGCTACCTCGTCTGGGCCGCGCTCACCCACCAGCTCGTGTTCGATTACCAGCCCGGCGAGGTCTACTGGTGCACCGCCGATGTCGGCTGGGTCACCGGGCACACCTACATCGTCTATGGCCCGCTGGCCAACGGCGCGATCACCCTGATGTTCGAGGGCATCCCCAACTACCCCGACAGCTCGCGCTTCTGGCAAGTGGTGGACAAGCACGCGGTCAATATCTTCTACACCGCGCCGACCGCCATCCGCGCGCTGATGCGCGACGGCGAGGAGCCGGTGCGCCGCACGTCGCGCAAGTCTCTGCGGGTGCTGGGCAGCGTGGGCGAGCCGATCAACCCCGAGGCCTGGCTGTGGTACTACCGGGTCGTCGGCGAGGAGCGCTGCCCGATCGTGGACACCTGGTGGCAGACCGAAACCGGCGGCATCCTGATCTCGCCGCTGCCCGGCGCCATTGCGCTCAAGCCAGGCTCCGCCACCCTGCCGCTGCCCGGCGTGCATCCCATACTGGTGGATGGCGACGGCAAGCTGCTGGAGGGCGTCGCCGACGGCAACCTCTGCATCGCCGATAGCTGGCCCGGGCAGATGCGCACGCTGTACGGCGACCACGAACGCTTCGTGCAGACCTACTTCACCACCTTCCCCGGCCTCTACTTCACCGGGGACGGCGCCCGGCGCGATGCGGACGGCTACTGGTGGATCACCGGCCGGGTCGATGACGTGATCAACGTGTCGGGCCACCGCATGGGCACGGCGGAGGTCGAGTCGGCGCTGGTCGCGCACCCCAAGGTGGCCGAGGCCGCCGTGGTCGGTTTTCCCCACGACATCAAGGGCCAGGGCATCTACGCCTACGTCACGCTGATCCAGGGCGAGGAGCCGACCGACGCGCTGAAGCGCGAGCTGATCGCCTGGGTGCGCCGCGAGATCGGGCCGATCGCCTCGCCGGACGCGATCCAGTGGGCGCCGGGCCTGCCCAAGACCCGCTCCGGCAAGATCATGCGGCGCATCCTGCGCAAGATCGCCGCCAACGAGACGGACAGCCTGGGCGACACCAGCACCCTGGCCGACCCGGGCGTCGTGACGGACCTGGTGGGGAATAGGGTGGGGTGAGGGGGCGGCCCCTACGCCCGGCGCGTACTCACACGCTGTTGTCCGGCCGGAGCGGATATGCGCCCCGTAGCGGCGCATCCGGCAACTCCGCTCAACATTGTCGGGAGGAGGCTTGAGGCGAAGCAGCCACGTGCCGGGCATCTCATCAGGAGCAAACCCATGAAGCGCACAAAATGGCTGGCGGCTCTCGCGACGGTTCCGTGGCTGGCCGTCGCCGGCTGCAGCGAAGCTCCCCAGAGCGCCGCCGCCACCGTTCCCCCGGGCGGCGGCGAAGGACCATCCCGTACGGCGACTTCTGGGGCGGGTCAGCCCTCCCCGCCGGTGAACGTCGGTATCCAGAGCACCGTTCCCACGGCCGTGACGGCGCAAACAGGGGTAACGCCGGTCCTGACGAAGAATCCGCCCAACTCACGGCCGGGCACTCTCACGCCGGGCATCACGCCGAACTACTCGAGGTGACACTGCCGGGCGGTGGACGAAGCCAGGCATTCACCGCCACGAGCGCGACCGCAAGCGAGTGCGGCAATGGGCTTGGAACGCGTGCACGGACATGCCCTGGAGGTAAGCTGCCGCGACGCCGATGCAACGCGTCATCTCAGCGATGGCCCGGCAACGCGCGCTCCAGCGGCGCGCGCGTCCAGCGCCGGCGAGCAGCGCCATGCAGCATGCCAAGGCGTAGCCGATCCCAGGCTTCGTCATGGCGCCTCCCCGAACCGGAGCGGACGCGGCCCTAGTAGAGCTGCCCTGTCAGCCCCTCCGCCTCCAGCGTCGCTACCACGGCCGGACGGGACGCCACGCGCTGGGCGAGGCCAGCCAGCGGCGCCAGGCTGCGCGGAGGCCGCGGCATCCCCCGGCCCCAGCGCACCAGCATGAACAGGAACAGGTCGGCCGCCGAGAACCGCTCGCCCAGCAGCCACGGCCCGGCGCCAAGCTGCTCCGCGATACGGTCGAACATGCCGTTCAGCCGCATCTCCGCCGTCTGCTTGACGGCAGGGGCGAGGCCCGGGTCGGGCACGTGCTCCTGCGGGTAGAACCAGGCGCGGAACTCCACCTGCGGCGTATTGGTCAGGTGGACCATCCATTTCAGGAAATCCGCCCGGCCCCGCTCGCCGGGAGCGGGGCTCAGCCCGGCGTCGGGGTGCTGCTCGGCGAGATACAACGCGATCGCGGCGGTCTCGTAGAGCACGATGCCGCCCTGCTCCAGCACGGGGATGCGCCCGTGCGGATTGAGCCGCAGGTAGGCCGGGCTGTGCTGCGCGTCCGCGGCGCGGTCCACCAGCCGCAGCTCGAAGGGCGCGCCGATCTCGCGCAGCATCATGTGCGGCAGCAGGCTGGCGTTGCCGGGGAAGTAATGCAGGACGTAGGGCTCAGCCGCGTTATTCCCCACGGGGCATCTCCTGCTCCACCAGCGTCGCCCAGAAGCTCGCGCCGATCGGTAGGATATCGTCGTTGAAGTCGTAGCGGGGGTGGTGCACCGGCGTGCTGCCCTTGTCCGGCCCGGACTGGCCGATGCGCACGAAGCAGCCCGGCACCTTCTGCGCCATGTAGCTGAAATCCTCACCGCCCATGCCCGGCGGCCGGTCGCGGATGACGCGGCCCTCGCCGAGCAGCCGGGTCGCCGCCATCGCCGCGCGCTCCGTGGTGCCAGCGTCGTTCACGACCGAGGGATAGCCGCGGTTGTATTCCAAGGTGGCGCTCGCCCCATGCGCCGCGGCCGTCGTCTCCACGATCTCGTGCATCAGACGCTCCACCTCGTCGCGCACCTCGGCCCGGAGCGTGCGGACGGTGCCGTTCAGCACGGCCTCCTCCGGGATCACGTTGCCGGTCGAGCCCGCATGGAACTGGCAGATGCTCAGCACCAGGCTGTCCAGCGGGTCGGTCCGGCGCGACGCGATGGATTGCAGCGCGAGCACGATATGGCTGCCGATCACCACGGGGTCGATGGCGCGGTGCGGCCGGGCCGCGTGCCCGCCGCGGCCGTGGATGCGGATCCAGAAGCGGTCGGCGTTGGCGCAGATGACGCCATCGACCATCTGCATGGTGCCGGCCGGCAGGAACGGGTCGTTATGCGCGCCGAACACGAGGTCGCAGGGGAAGCGCTCGAACAGCCCCTCCTCGACCATGACGCGTCCGCCGCCGCCGCCCTCCTCGGCCGGCTGGAAGATGAAGTGGACGGTGCCCTCGAAGTTGCGGGTCTCGGCCAGGTAGCGCGCGGCGCCGAGCAGCATCGTCGTGTGCCCGTCATGGCCGCAGGCGTGCATGCGGTTCGGCACGGTCGAGCGGTGCGCGAACTCGTTGGCCTCCTGCATCTCCAGGCAGTCCATGTCGGCGCGGAGGCCGACGGCGCGGGCCGACGAGCCGTTGCGGAGCGTGCCGACCAGCCCGGTGCCGGCGATCCCGCGCGTCACCTCGATGCCCCACTCCGCCAGCTTGCGCGCCACGACATCGCTCGTGCGATGCTCCTCGAAGCCCAGCTCGGGGTGGGCGTGCAGGTCCTGGCGCCACTCGGTGAGATCGGCGGAGAAATCGGCGATGCGGTTGTGGACGGGCATGGGGGCTCCGGTGCAGTCAATGCCGGCAGCCTACGCCCGCCCGTGCTCGGGGGAAACGCTGCGGTGGGGGGGGGGGGGCAGCCCGGCCCCGGTGAAACACCGCGGTGTGAGGGGAGGCCGGGGGGGGGGGAGGAGAGGGGAGCCCCAG
>JBBSIT010000323.1:0-5605 GCA_038231995.1 Acetobacterales bacterium
AGCTGCCGCCCGCGAACATCGCCGCGCGCCCGCTCACGAAGAGCTGCTGCATCGTCGGATAGTCGATTCCCGAGAAGCCCGGCGGCATGAAGTCCCGCAGCTCCAGCAGGTGGCCGAGGGCTGCGACATATCGCGGGTCCTCGAACGTCGCGCGGCCGGCCAGGATGTCGGCCACGAAGTCGGGGCCGAGGAACGGGTTGGTGAACGTGCTGGTCAGCGTCTCCGTCATGAACGGGCTGTTGGTGCCGTTGGCGAGCGGGATGACCCCGCGCTCCTTCAACGTGCGGCACAGCGCCAGGAGCTCGTCCCAGGTGCGGGGCGGCTGGGTGTTCGTGCGGCGGAACACCTCGCGGTTGATGAACAGCCCCAGCGTCTGGGAGGCGAACGGCACGGAATAGACCCGCTTGTCGGCCCGCAGCCGCGTGCTGTTCAGCGCCGCCTCCGGGAAGCCGGCCAGCTCCGGCACCACGTCATCCAGCGGCAGCAGGTAGCCGGCGCGCGCGAGCTGCTCGAGCCCGCCATAGGCGCGGGTGTGGATCACGTCCGCGCCCTTGCCGCCGGCGAGCGCGGTGGAGAGGATGGTCTGGTACTGCTCGTTCGGGAACGCCTCGAACCGGACGGTGATGCCCGGGTTCTCGCGGGTGAAGGCGGCGAACAACTCAGTGTAGGCGGCCCGGTCCTCCTGCCGCCAGGTGGAGAACACGAGCTCGCCCGCCCAGGCGCGCACGCTCATCAAGCACAATACGGCCGCAAGCCACGTGCGCATCGACCCGCCCTCCCCTGTTTGCACGGACGCTGAAATCAGCGACTTGCCATGTCAAGCCTCCGCGCGCCGCGCTCCGGCGCTTCTCGGCCTGCGCGCGACCCTGGCGAACGCGTCATAGCGCCGCCGTCTCCCTACGGCTCCACGACGACCTGGCCTTTCATGGTGGGATGGTAGCGGCAGGTGTAGCTGAACGTCCCGGGCCGCATCATGACCGCGCTCCCCTTGCGGCCGGGCAGGACAGCGACGTCGAACCCTCCCTCCTTCGAGGTCGCCGTATGGGCTACGATGTCGCCGTTGGCCCACTCCACGGTGTCGCCGGCGCGGACCGTGACCTGGGCCGGCGCGAACGCCACCCCCTTCATCTCGACGTGGTGCACCCGGCCCTCGGCCGCGGCAGCCTGGATCAGCATCGCCGCGGCCAGGCCGGCCGCGGCGGCTGCGGGGACGTGGCGCATGCACGCCCCCCACGGACGGCCCAGGATCATTTCAGCGCTTGGGCGAGCTGCTCGGCGTGCTGCTGATGGCCTTCGAAGAGCTTGAGCCCCGTCGTGAGCAGCGCCTTCAGCTCCGCGTTGCTCGCCGACGGGATGAGCGTGGTGCGCAGCGCATCGTTCACCTGGCTGTGGTAGGCGACCTCGTTCTGGATATACGCCTTGTCGAAGGCCGCGCCGTTCAGCGCGTTCAGCTTCTGCCGCTCCGCCTCGGCCTGCTTGGCGAGCATGCGGCTCGTCTCGTTGTCCTGGTGCTCGACCTTGAGCTTCGCCAGCAGCGCCAGCGCCTGCTCGTTCACCGCCTTGTGGTCGCGCACCATGTCCTGGGCGAAGGCGATGACCTGGCTGTTCTTCGACTTGCTCAGGGCAAGCTGCCCCGCCTTGATGTCGATCTCGTCGGCCGTGTAGGCGATATGCGCGATCTGCGGATCGGTCGGCTTGCCCGGCGATTGCGCCGATGCGGCGCCCGACGCGAGCAAGGCAACGGCGAACAGCGTGCTTCTGATGAACGGCATCGTTCCCTCCTGGGACCGGCATGGAGTTGCGGTCCTTCGTTGGATGCGGCCCGGCGCGAAAGGTTCCCGCGGCCTGCGGCCCGGCGTCCGGGAACGTTTTGCCGTAAGCTGCATCCAACGATCCGAACGACGGAGACCAGGAATGCGATCGGTCCAGGCAACGCAGGCGGCCTTCACGACGCTCGATGACCGCGAGCTGGCGCTCCTGGCCCGGCAGGGCGAGCCGGGCGCCTTCCGCGCCATCATGCTGCGCCACAACCGGCGGCTCTACCGCGTCGCGCGCAGTGTCGTGCGCGACGACAGCGAGGCCGAGGACGTGCTGCAGGAGGGCTACGTCCGGGCTTTCGCGGCCATGGGCGAGTTCCGCAACGAGGCCAGCCTCTCGACCTGGCTGACCCGGATCGTCCTCAACGAGGCGCTCGGGCGCGTGCGCAAGCGGCGTCCGACCGTCGGCCTCGACGGCCTCGACGCCTCGGGGCGCGAGAGCGCCGGGGTGATCGCGTTCCCGCTCGCGAGCGGGGACGCCGACCCCGAGCGCGCCGCAGCGCAGCGCGAGGTCAGCTTCCTCCTCGAACGTGTCATCGACGAGCTGCCGGAGCCCTTCCGGGTCGTGTTCATGATGCGCGCCGTCGAGGAGATGAGCATCGAGGAGACCGCCCACGTCCTCGGCCTGCGCCCGGAGTCGGTGAAGACGCGGCTCCACCGGGCCCGGCGGCTGCTGCGGGACGCGCTGGTCTCGAAGCTCGCCTCGGCCCTCACCGGCACGTTCCCGTTCGGAGGCCGTCGGTGCGCACGCGTCGCCGACGCCGTGCTCAGCCGCCTCCCCGGCCCCATGTCCCCGCGCCCCGACGCATCTTGATGCAGCTAGGGGCGCTAGGTCGCAACGATCGCCGCCGAACCCAGCTGCCTCACTTCTCCAGCACGTAGGTCCCCGGCGCGTCCTCCAGGGCGGGATGCGCGGCGCTGCCCATGCCCGGCGGCGCGACCTTCGCCCCCGAACGCGCGTCCAGCCAGCGGACCCAATCCGTCCACCAACTGCCGTCGTGGCGCGTGGCCGCCGCGCGCCATTGCTCGGGCGAGTGCGCAGGGGCGGCCGCGTCGTTGACCCAGTAGGCGCCCTTGCCGCCTGGCGGGTTGATGATCCCGGCAATGTGGCCGCTGGACGCGAGCACGTAGCGCACCGTGCCCCCGAGCAGCTGAGTGACTCGCCAGGCGGCGTCCCAGGGCACGATGTGGTCCTTCTCCGCACCCACCGCATAGACATCCAGCTTGATGCGGCCGAGATCCAACGGCTCGCCGTCCAGGTGGATCTTGCCCGGCTTGATCAGGTTGTTCTCAAGGTAGGTGTTGCGCAGGTACCAGCTATGAGCCGCCCGCGCCATGCGGGTGCCGTCGCTGTTCCAGTACAGCAGGTCGAACGCCGGCGGCTTCTGCCCCAGCAGGTAGTTGTTCACCACGTTGGACCAGATAAGGTCATTCGATCGCAGCAGGTTGAACATGTTGGACATCTCGCGGCTGTCGAGGTAGCCGCGCTCCAGCATCTGCTGCTCGATCAGGTTGACGGCGGGCTCGTCCGAGAACACGGCGGTATCGCCGACCCGGGTGAAGTCCTGCAGCGAGACGATGAACGTCGCCGCGCCGAACCGGTCGTCGCCCTTCGCGGCGAGCCAGGCCAGCGTCATCGCCAGCAGCGTGCCGCCGATGCAGTACCCCATCACGTTCACGCCGGCGCTGCCGGTGATGTCCCGGATCGCCTCGCTCGCCTCCAGCGGCCCGAGGTGCATGTAGTCCTCGAAGGTGGTGCCCTCCATCGAGGCGTCCGGGTTCTTCCAGGACACGACGAACACGGTGAAGCCCTGGTCCACCAGGTGCTTCACCATGCTGTTCTTCGGCTGCATGTCCAGGATGTAGTACTTGTTGATCCACGGCGGCAGGATCAGCAACGGGGTCGCATGCACTTTGGCGGTGGTGGGCGCATACTGGATCAGCTCGATCAGCTTGTTCCGATGCACGACCTTGCCCGGCGTCAAGGCGAGGTTCCGGCCCGGCGCGAAGGCCGTCGCATCCACCATGCTCAGCCTGCCCTCCTGCACGTCGTGCATCAGGTTGCGCATGCCGTCCGCCAAGCTCGCGCCCCCGGTCTCGATCGCCCGGCGCAGCGCGACCGGATTGGAGAACAGCATCAGCGACGGGCTCATCGCGTCCACGAACTGGCGCAGATGGAAGTTGATGCGCTGCTGCTCCGCCTTGTCCGCGCCCGCGTACTCGGCGCTCTGCAACAGGGAATCCGACGCCAGCAGATAGAGGTCCTTGAGCATCCTGAACGCCGGGTTGCCCTGCCATTCCGGCGCGGCGAAGCGCTTGTCGCCGCTGGCGTCGCTCCCGTCGGAGCCTGTGCCCCACCAGCGGCGGGCCGCGTCGTTCCAGATCTCGGCGGCCGAGCGCAGGGCGTTCGCGTTGAACTCCGCCGCCATGGCGATCGCCCGGCCGGGGTTGGCGAGCGAGCGCAGCGACACGACCCGCACCGCATGGGCGATCCCGGCCCAGTCGATCGGCACCACCTCGCGCAGCGGGTTCGCGTTCCACATCCTATCGATGGACGCCAGCATCGGGTTCTGCTCGAGCGCCTTGCTGAGATCCGCCGTGCTCCCGGCCTGCAATGCGCCCATGGCGGGAGTGAGGTGCTGCCACGCCTTGGTCCAGTCCTGGGCCGGGCCGGAGAACAACCCTGTCCAGACATCCCGCAGCGCCTCGGGGCTGCCTTCGGTCGGAACGGGCAGCGATGCTGTGCCCGGGGCCGGGCCTTCGTGCTGTCCTGCCATGATCTACCCTCCGTGATGGGGGAGTCCCCCCCTGATGATCCGGGTACGCTCCTACCATCGGCCGGCGCCGTCTATGCGCAAAAAGGTGATCGCCGCTGGACCAGCCATCCGCTCGCTGCGGCAAAGGATGTGGTCGCTTCACCCGGCTGGACGCGGGCGGCGTCTTCGACCAGATTGCGTTCTGGCGGCAGCATGACTTCGATGGATCGCGCGGCCCGGTCCGGACCGGCGCGACCGCATCGAGCCGCATTCCCGCGCAGGAGCATCCCATGCAGCGTCGAACCTTCCTTGCCGCGTCGGCTGCCGGGCTGGCGATGGCGGCCGTCGGCCGCGCCCAGGCCAGCCGCGTGCTGCGCTTCATCCCGCAGGCGGACCTCTCGACGCTCGATCCGCACTGGAACACCGCCTACGTCACCCGCAATCACGGCTTCATGGTGTTCGACACGCTGTACGGCATGGACGGCCAGTATCGCGCCACGCCGCAGATGGTCGCGGGCCATACGGTGGACGCCGATGGCCGCCTGTGGACGCTGACCCTGCGGGACGGCCTCGCGTGGCATGACGGGACGCCCGTGCTGGCGCGCGACTGCGTGGCGAGCATCCGGCGCTGGGGCGCCAAGGACACCTACGGCCAGGCCCTGCTGGCGGCGACGGACGAACTCTCGGCGCCGGATGACCGCCGCATCGTGTTCCGGTTGAAGCGCCCCTTCCCGCTGCTGCCGGATGCGCTGGCGAAGTCGGGCGTTTACATGCCCGCCATGATGCCCGAGCGCCTGGCGCGGACCGACCCGGCCACGCAAGTCACCGAGATGATCGGCAGCGGCCCGTTCCGGTTCAAGGCCGATGAGCGCGTGGCCGGCGCCCGCGCGGTCTATGAGCGATTCGCCGGCTACGTCCCGTTGGCCAGCGGCACGCCGGACCGCACGTCCGGCCCGAAAATCGTGCATCTCGACCGCGTCGAGTGGACCACCGTGCCCGACCCGGCCACCGCGGCGGCGGCGCTGCAGCGCA
>JBBSIT010000324.1:0-5588 GCA_038231995.1 Acetobacterales bacterium
AATCTCGCCGCCTACAATGCCGCCCGCCGGCCCACCGGCGCCGCGATCGTCCAGCGCGCCCGCGCGCTCGGCGCCTATATGCAGGCGCAGCGCCGCTCGGCTGTGGAGCGGGACGCGGCGGCGCTGCACCGCACGCCGGAGGCCGTCATGCGCGAGACCGCCTGGATGCCGGCGTAGCCATGGACGAGGACGCCCCGACCCTCCACGGCAACGGCCGGTCCTACATGACGCCCGAGGGCCACCGCCGCATCCGCGAGGAATATGAGACGCTGCTGCATGGCGAGCGCCCCCGCGTGGTCGAGATCGTGTCCTGGGCCGCCGGCAACGGCGACCGCAGCGAGAACGGCGACTACCAGTATGGCAAGAAGCGCCTGCGCGAGATCGACCGCCGGGTACGCTACCTCGGCAAGCGCCTGGACAACGCCGAGATCGTCGATCCCGCCCGGCAGGCCCGGCGCGACCAGGTGTTCTTCGGCGCCACCGTCACCTATGCGGACGAGAATGACCGCCGCACCACCGTCACCATCACCGGCGCCGACGAGGCCAGCATGGCGGAGGGCAAGGTCAGCCTCGACAGTCCCATCGCCCGCGCGCTGATGCACGCCCGCGTCGGCGACGAGGTGCAGGTCCACACGCCCGGCGGCGTCGAGACCGTCGAGGTGATGGCGATCAGTTACCCTGACTGACTCGGCGCCGGCCGGGCCGCGATCTCCTGCACCATCTTGCGCCGGATCGCCTCCCCGAACGACGTGAAATCGTCCGCCACGATCAGGAACGCGCCGGGTCCGCCGATCACCGCGCGGCGGTAGTATTCCTCGAGCCCGTAGCCCGGCGACATGCCGAAGTTCGGCCGGTCGTTCACGATCGGCAGCCCGTTGATCGTGACGCCCTCCGCCACCAGCCGGTCGCGCTCCCCCTCCGCCGGTGGGCCGCTGTTGTTCACCCCGTCGCCCGACACGTCCACCACCCGGCGCGTCGCCTCGAACGGGCACGCCGCCAGCACCGCCCGGCTGAAGGCGAGCGCCCCCGATAGCGACGTCCAGGAGATGCTCTCGCGCGGCGACTCCGCCAGCCGCTCGGACCAGGCCGCCGCGTCGGCCGCGCCGGCGATCCGCGTCCACGGAATGACCAGCCGCTGATACCCGATGCCGGCCCACTCGACATAGGCGACCGCGACCGCGCCCAGCGTGCTCCCGCCGATGGCGGCGATCACGCGCGGGTCGCGCATGGCCGTCTCGTAGCCACCGCGTTGCAGCCGCGCCTCGTCCTCGTCGATCGAGCGGGACACGTCCACCGCGAGCACGAGCGCGAGGTCAACCGCGCCGTCCTGCGCGCCGGCCCGCACCGGCAACGTCCACGCGCCTCCCGCCGCCAGAAGCCTCCGCCGCCGCATGTCCGACCCTCCCGTGCTACCCTGGAAGCAGACAAGCGCGGCGGAGGGCGCCGCCGCAAGCCCGATCGCGATGGCAGTGCCTCAGTTCGAATAGTAGCGGAGATTCCAGTGGCGAGACATTCCGACTAACGTTGCACAGTTGGCCGGGAGAAAGCGCACATGACCGTTACCCAGTCCCTGATATCGTTCGTGCTGGCGGCTGGGCTACTGACCGTCACACCCGGTCTCGATACCGCCCTGGTCCTGCGGACAGCGACGGCGGAGGGCGCGACGCGGGCGGCACCAGCGGCGCTGGGCATCATCGTCGGCTGCTTGCTCTGGGGTGGTGCGGCGGCGCTCGGGCTGGGCGCCCTGCTTGCCGCGTCTGAGTTCGCGTTCACGCTCCTGAAATGGATAGGCGTCGCGTACCTGCTCTGGCTGGGGCTGCAACTGATTCTCAGGCCACGGACACAACTCTCAACGACGCCCGAACCGCAGTATTATGCCAATGGCGACCGTTCGGGCTGGTTCTGGAAGGGGCTACTTCAGAATCTCTTCAATCCGAAGGTGGGCATCTTTTACGTTTCGTTTTTACCGCAATTCGTGCCGGCGATAGTGCCTGTTGCTGGTTACACGTTCCTGCTGGCGACAATACATGGGGCGCTGGGTCTAGCGTGGTTTGCAGTCCTCATCCTGGCCACGCGACCGCTCGTCCGACTGCTCCGGCGTCCAAACGTCATCAAAGCTATGGATCGGCTCACCGGGTGTGTGTTCATCGGCTTCGGTGCGAAGCTCGCTCTGTCTCAACGCTGAGGGTCCGCAACGGATTGGAATCCGGACTTCGAACTGAGGCACTACCCGCGAAGTTGCGGGTGCCGATCCCGCGATCGACCGCGTAGGCTGTCCAGTCCGGGACGGGAGGGCGGCATGGCGTTATCGATGGAGGGGGCGCTGGCGGCCGGGTCGATGCGCGAGGTGCTGGTGGTGCTCGCCTCGGCCGCCATCGTCATCCCGCTGTTCCACCGCCTGCGCATCAGCTCGGTGCTCGGCTTCATGCTGGTCGGCATGGCGGTCGGGCCGTCCGGGCTGGGCGCGCTCGCGGACGCGGCGCCGTTCCTGTCCGCCGTCACCATCTCGGAGCGCGGGCGCATCGTCCCGTTGGCGGAGCTGGGCGTCGTGCTGCTGCTGTTCATGATCGGGCTCGAATTGTCGTTCGAGCGCATCCTGACCATGCGGCGGCTGGTGTTCGGGCTGGGCGCGCTGCAGCTCGCCGCCTGCACCCTGGCCGTGGCCGGCGCCGCGGCGCTGCTCGGCGCCGCACCCGGCGCAGCACTTGCCGTCGGGCTGGCGCTGGCGATGTCCTCCACCGCCGTCGTCGTGCAGGTGCTGTCGGACGAGCGGCGCGTCACCGGGCTGGTCGGGCGCACCAGCTTCGCCGTGCTGCTGTTCCAGGACTTGGCGCTCGTGCCTGTGCTGTTCGCGCTCGGCGCACTGGCGCAGGGCGAGGCCGGGCTGGGCAGCCTGGCCCTCGCGGTTGGAAAAGCGGTGGGGTTCATCGTCGCCCTGGTGCTGCTGGGCCGGCTCGCGCTGCGGCCGCTGTTTCGCGGCGTGGCGCGCACCAGCAGCCCCGAGCTGTTCATGGCGGCCTGCCTGCTGGTCGTGCTCGGCACCGGGCTGGCGGCGCAGGCGGCGGGGCTGTCGATGGCGCTGGGCGCGCTGATCGCCGGGCTGCTGCTGGCCGAGACCGAGTACCGCCGCGAGATCGAGGTCACGGTCGAGCCGTTCAAAGGGTTGCTGCTGGGGGTGTTCCTGATCTCCATCGGCATGAGCCTGGACCTCGGCCGCATCGTGGCGCAGCCGGCCGCCGTGCTGGGCGCAGCCGCCGGGCTGGTCGCGCTGAAGGCGGCGATCACCGCCGGGCTGGCCCGCGCGTTCGGGCTGCGCTGGACGGTGGGCGGCCGGGCCGGGCTGCTGCTGGGGCCGGGCGGGGAGTTCAGCTTCGTCATCCTGGCGCTGGCGGGCTCGGTCGGCCTGGTCGATGACGCGCTGGCCGGGTTCGCGTTCATCTTGGCAGCATTGACCATGGCGGCGATCCCGCTGCTCTCCACCCTTGGCACCCGGCTCGCCGGCCGCCGGCCCGCGCCGGTTGACCCCGGGCTGCTGCCGCCCGAGTCGCCGGGCGAGGCCGGGCACGTCATCGTCGCGGGCTTCGGCCGAGTCGGCCGCACCGTCGCCGCCCTGCTCGACACGCATGAGGTGCGCTACGTGGCGCTCGACAGCGATAGCGACCGGGTGGCCGCGCAGCGCGAAGCGGGCCGGCCGGTGTATTACGGGGACGTCACCCGCCCCGAGCTGCTGCGCCGGGTCGGCCTGGCGGACGCGCGCGCCCTGGTGGTCACGATCGACGACCGCGCCCGCACCGACGCGCTCGTCGTCGCGGCACGGGCCGAGCGGCCGGACCTGCTGATCGTCGTCCGCGCCCGCGACGGCCGGCACGCGGCACACCTCTACTCGATCGGCGCGTCGGACGCGGTGCCCGAGACCATCGAGGCCAGCCTCCAGTTGTCCGAGGCGGTGCTGGTGGATCTCGGCGTCCCGATGGGGCCGGTCATCGTGTCGATCCACGAGAAGCGCGCGGAGTTCCAGGCGGAGATCAAGGCCGCCGTGCCCGGCGCCAGCATCCGCACCCGCGGCCAGCGCCGCCTGCGCGACGCCCGCCTCAAGACACCGTGATGAGGACTCTTTTCCTGTTGCGTCCTACAGGCAGGTGCGCTACGAACAAATCGTGAACGAAACCCTAAAGGGGCGTCAAAGCCATGATGATCGCTCTCCAGATCCGCCTATGTGCCGTCATCGCTCCGGGGTCGCTGACGCTCATCGCCCAGGTGCTCGCCCTGGCGTCCAAGATGACGGCCTTTGCGGCCGCGCTGTGGCTGCTGCTCGCCCTGCCCGGGATGCTCACGGAGCGGGACAGCATCGTCGCGCAGGACTCCCGCGTCGGCGCCGCGATGCTCGCCCATCGCTGAAGCACGACCGGTAACGTTCTGTATTCACAGTAAGCGAGGGGGCAAACGGCCGTCACAGGGGCCTGCACTCCTTTGCCAGCCATGAAGCGGCCTCGCCGTCCAACGCCGGGCCGACCTCCGCCAGCACCCGGGCGTGGTACGCATCCACCCACGCCCGCTCCCTCACGTCCAGCATCCCCGCCTCGATCAGCCTCCGGTCGAACGGCGCGAGCGTCAGCACCTCGAAGCGCAGGAAGGGCTTCACGGGGCTCGGCATCTCCGCGGGCTGCACGAGCAGGAGGTTTTCCAGTCGGATGCCGTAGGCGCCGGGCCGGTAATAGCCGGGCTCGTTGGACAGGATCATGCCCGGCGCCAACGGCACCGGCCGGGCCGCGCGGGAGATGCTCGCCGGCCCCTCGTGCACCGACAGGTAGCTGCCGACGCCGTGGCCGGTGCCGTGATCGTAGTCCAGCCCCGCGTCCCACAGCGCGCGGCGGGCGAGCGCATCGAGGTGCGGCCCGGCAACTCCTGCAGGGAACACGGCGGTCGCGATGGCGATGTGGCCGCGCAGCACGCGGGTGAACCGGTCGCGCAACTCGTCCGGCGGGGCACCGGGGCCGGTCCAGACGGTGCGCGTCACGTCCGTCGTGCCGTCGGGATACTGGCCGCCGCTGTCGATCAGGTAGCACTCATCGGGGCGGATCGGCCGGTCGGTCGCGGCCGTGGCGCGGTAATGGATGATCGCGCCGTCCTCGCCGGCACCGGAGATCGCGGGGAAGCTCTCGCCGCGGAACCCCGGCGACTCCGCGCGGAACGCCAGCAGGCGCTCGGCTGCCGAGACTTCCGTCGCGGTCCCTGCCGGGCCGGCGAGGCTCAGCCAGTGCAGGAAGCGGCACATGGCGACCGCGTCCCGCGCGTGCGCCGCCCGGGCGCCGCGCTGCTCCGCCTCGTTCTTGCACGCCTTGGGCAGCAGGCAGGGGTCCATGCCGGGCAGGACCGTGGCGCCGGCCGCCCGCAGCGCCTGGGCGAACCAGGCCGGCGACCCGGCGGCATCGACGCGCACGCGCTGGCCGGCGAGGCGGGCGAGCGCGTCCGGCAGCGCGTCCCGGCCGGACACGGCGACGCCGTTGCCCAGCCAGGCCAGCATCTCGGGGGAGAGCTTGGCCGGGTCCATGAACAGCTCGGCCGCGGCGTCCGCGTGCAGCACCGCG
>JBBSIT010000325.1:0-5588 GCA_038231995.1 Acetobacterales bacterium
AGCGCGTTCGCGATCTGCTCGAGCTTGTAGGCCGCGCGCGTGTTCTCGGTCTTCGCGTCGTCGTCGAGGTCGAGCACGCCGTCCTCGTCGACCGCGACGTTCTCGAGGATGGTTCCGAACGTGCGAGTCATCCGGTAGATCTCCGGCTCGGCGTCGGCCGAGAGGCGGATCGTCTTCGCGTAGCAGCCACCCTCGATGTTGAAGACGCCGCTGTCGCCCCAGCCATGCTCGTCGTCGCCGATCAGTGGGCGGTCCGGATCGGAGCTGAGCGTCGTCTTGCCGGTGCCGGACAGGCCGAAGAACAGCGCGACCTCGCCGGGGCTGCCGTCCGCCGTGCGGCCGATATTGGCGCTACAATGCATAGGCAGCACGCCCTCGGCCGGCAGCTTCCAGTTCATCACGGTGAAGATCGACTTCTTGATCTCGCCGCCGTACTCGGTGCCGGCGATGACGACCATCCGCTGCGCGAAGGACAGCGCGATGGCCGTGCTGGAGCGCACGCCGTCGATCGCCGGGTCGGCCTGGAAGTTGGGGGCGTGCAGGATGACGTAGTCGGGCTCGAAGCCGGCGAGCTCGTCCGCGGTCGGCCGGATGAACATGTTGCGGGCGAACAGGGTGTGCCACGCCTCGGTGCTGACCAGGCGGACACGGACGCGATGCGCCGGGTCTGCGCCGGCGAACAGGTCCTGGGTGAACAGCTCGTGGCCCTGCAGATAGGCTTGCACCCGGCCCTTGAAGATCTCGAACTTCTCCGCGGTGAGGCGCTGGTTGCCCGGGCGCCACCATACGTCGGCCGAGATCTCCGGCTCGTCCACCACGAATTTGTCCTGGACGGAACGGCCGGTGTGCACGCCGGTCTTGACGATCAGCGCGCCGTCCGACGACAGCCGGCCCTCGCCGCGCCGGATCGCGTGGGTCATCAGGAGCGGCGCGGTCAGGTTCGCGTGCACCGTGCGCGCGGGATGCACGCCGGTGCCGGCGAGCGGGGAGGCGGACTGGACGGCGTCGAGGCTCACGGACGGGCTCCCTGGCAGGGTGTCCCGCTCTGCGGCGGGGGTTGTGCATTGGCTATCGCACAGGTTTCTATATCGGTTCCACCCTGGGTGAAACCGCTATAGTCTTTGTTTCGCGCGGCCACTCACCCCTCCCGCGCGGCACGGGCCAGCCGCACCAGCTCCGAGCGGATCGCCATCGCGTCCGCGGCCGGGGCGGACCAGGGCACCCGAAGCACCGACTCGCCTCGCACGAGGTCGCAGCCGTCCACGTCGCAGGCGGCCATGCGCCAGCCACCGCCCGTCTCGCCCCGCGCGGCGGCGATCGCGTCCAGCGCATCCGGGTGGTCGGCGTTGACGTGGCCCAGGATGCCTGCCTCGGCCGCCTCTATGGCGGCCACGGCGGCGGGATCGGGCGTGAGATCGGCTTGGCGGAGCCGGGTGGCGCTGGCGAAGCCGCCGATGAACAGCCCGGCTTCCGGGCGGACGCGCCACAGCCTGAAATCCGCCAACCCGGCGTAGAACGCGGCGTAGGGATGCAACG
Source organism: Acetobacterales bacterium (assembly GCA_038231995.1). Lineage (GTDB taxonomy): Bacteria > Pseudomonadota > Alphaproteobacteria > Acetobacterales > Acetobacteraceae > JBBSIT01. Next base: position 1,537 of record JBBSIT010000325.1, read on the forward strand.
CGACCCAGCGCGCCTTGAGCGCCGGGTCAGGCTCGGGAGCGGCGAGGCCCGTCACGGTCAGGCGCGGCCTGGTCTGCGGGTTCGGCCCGTCCGGGACGCCCGCGACCATGACGGAGCAGCGCGGTTCGTCGCGGAGATGCCGCGTGTGCTCGGACAGGCCCGACAGCAGCATCAGCACCGACCCGTCCGGCGCCGCCGCGGGCGTGATGAGCGAGGCGAAGGGCTGGCCGCCCATCTGAGTCGCCAAGGCGCCGGCGCGCGAAGCGCGGAGCAGGGCCTGGGCCTCGCGCGCAGGTTGATTAGCAGCCGGCTTGGGTGTCGTATCGTCCATGGCTACCCGGCCTCCCTGCATTCCGCCACAATTCGCGCCCATATCATGCCCGTCTCCTAGACCGAAGGCAGCAATCCCATGAAGCAGACGATCGCGCTGGTCGACGACGACAGGAACATCCTGACCTCGGTCTCCATGACCCTGGAGCAGGAAGGCTTCCTGGTGCGCACCTACACCGACGGCGAGAGCGCGCTGCAGGGCCTGATCGCCCGGCCGGTGGACCTCGCCGTGCTGGACGTCAAGATGCCGCGCATGGACGGGATGGAGCTGCTGCAGCGCCTGCGCGCGCGGAGCCAGCTCCCGGTCATCTTCCTCACCAGCAAGGACGAGGAGGTGGACGAGCTGATGGGCCTTCGCCTGGGCGCGGACGACTACATCACCAAGCCGTTCAGCCAGCGTCTGCTGATCGAGCGCATTCGCGCGCTGCTGCGGCGCAACGAGGCCAGCCGGGCCGAGGGCTCGGGCGCGGCACCGGGCGGCGTGCTGACGCGGGGCGAGCTGGTGCTGGACGAGACCAAGCACCAGTGCACCTGGCGCGGGCGCGACATCCAACTGACGGTGACGGAGTTCCTGCTGGTCAAGGCGCTGGTGGCGCGGCCCGGCATGGTCAAGTCTCGCGACCAGTTGATCGACGCCGCCTACGGCGAGAACATCTACGTGGACGACCGCACGATCGACAGCCATATCAAGCGCGTCCGCAAGAAGTTTCGGGCGACCGACGACAGCTTCGACCATATCGAGACGTTGTATGGCATCGGCTACCGCTACAAGGAGCAGTGAGCTACCCGTGCCGGACGGCGCTCTCCTCCCCGTCCCGGTCCGGGTCCGCACGCCTGCGCGAGCCGTCGGGCAGCGCTGGGCGTCGCCGCTGCTGCGCCGCATCCTGCTCGTCAATGCGCTGCCGCTAGCCCTGCTGGTCGCCGCCCTGCTGTATCTCGACCAGTATCAGAACGGCCTGCTGGAGGCCGAGGTGCTCGCGTTGCGGGAGCAGTCGCGCATCTACGCCGGCGCCCTGGGCGAGAGCGCGGTGCGCGAGGGGGACCCGGAGAACCCGACGCTGGCCCCCGACCTGGCCCGGCCGCTGCTGCGCCGCCTGACGGAGCCGACGCCCAACGCCCGTGCGCGCCTGTATGACCGGGACGGCCAGCTCGTCGCTGACAGCCGGGTGCGCGAGGGCGCCGGCGGCGACGTGGTGACCGAGCCGCTGCCGCCCGCCGCCGACCGCGGCCGCCTGCTCGGCAGCGTTGGCGTGGTGTACGACAAGGTGCTGTCGCTGTTGCCGCACAAGGCGGAGCGGCCGTTCGTCGAGATCAGCCCGAATGCCGCCGGCATCGATTGGCAGCCCGACGTGCGCGAGGAACTGCGCATGACCGGCTCCGCCAACGGCCGGGAGATGCCGCCCTACATCCGCCGCACCGCGGAGAACCGCCTGCTGGTGACGGTCGCCGAGCCGGTCCGGCGCAACCGCCACGTGATTGGCTTCGTGCTGCTCACCCGCGAGGCGCGCGAGGTGGACGACAGCCTGCTGACCGTGCGGCTGTCGATCCTGGGCCTGTTCGCGCTCGCGCTGGTGCTGACGGTGGCGCTGAGCTGGTACTTGTCGCTGACGATCGCGCGCCCGATCCTGCGGCTCGCCGACGCCGCGCACGAGATGCGGGAGGGCCGCGGCCGGGCCGGCATGGTGCCGCGCCCGCTACTGCAACGGACGGACGAGGTGGGAGAGTTGGCGCAGGCCTTCTCCGACAGCGCGAGCGCCTTGTGGGCCCGCATGGACGCGACCGAGCGGTTCGCCGCTGACGTCGCGCACGAGATCAAGAACCCGCTGAGCAGCATCCGCAGCGCCATCGAGACCCTGCGCCGCATCGAGGACGCGGGGCAGCAGCGTCACCTGCTCGCCATCATAGCCGAGGACGTGATGCGGCTCGACCGGCTCATCAGCGACATCAGCGACGCGAGCCGGGTCGATGCCGAGCTCTCCCGCACCGCGACGGAGCCGCTGGACGTCGTGCGGCTGCTCGCCACCCTGGCCGAGATCCACGACGCGACTCGGCGCGACGGCGACCCCCGCATCGTGCTGGACGTGCCGGACAAGCCGCTCGTCATCCCCGCGGTGGAGGACCGGCTGGTGCAGGTGCTGCGCAACCTGATCGGCAATGCAGGGAGCTTCTCGCCCCGCGAGGGGCGGATCACGCTCGGCGCGCGGGACGCCGGGGCAGTGGCCGAGATCAGCGTGGCGGACGAGGGGCCGGGCATCCCCGACGCCAAGCTCGAGCACATCTTCGACCGTTTCTACTCCGAGCGCCCCGAAGGCGAGCAGTTCGGCCGGCACAGCGGGCTGGGCCTGTCGATCAGCCGGCAGATCGTGCAGGCGCTGAAGGGACGCATCGCCGCGGAGAACCGGCGGGACGGAGCGGGGCGGGTCCTGGGCGCGCGCTTCGTGGTGACGTTGCCGAAGGGTTAGAGTGGTTTCGCGCGGCTACTCACCCTGACCGAACGCAAGAGCGCGTCCAGTCAGGGTGAAGCCGCTTCAGCCCCGCAGGAACAGCACGACGAGCATGACCGAGCCGAGCGCGATGCGGTACCACGCGAACGGCGCGAAGCCGTGCCGGCCGATGAAGCCGATGACGGCCCGCACCACCAGCAGCGCCGCCAGGAACGCGACGACGAAGCCCACCGCGATGACGGCGTCGCCGTCCAAGGTCAACGTGCCGCGGTTCTTGTAGACGTCGTACACGGTAGCGCCGAACATGGTCGGGATCGCCAGGAAGAACGAGAACTCGGTCGCCGTCCGCCGCTCGACGCCCACCAGCATGGCGCCCATGATGGTGGCGCCGGAGCGCGACACGCCGGGCACCATGGCCAGGACCTGGAACACGCCGATGCGCAACGCAAGGCTCGGCGGGAACTGGCTGACTGCCGTGTATCGCGCGGCGGGTTTCGCCCGCTCGATCGCCAGGATCGCCAGCCCGCCGAGGATCAGGCTGACGCACACCACCCAGGGCGAGAACAGCACCGACTTGATGAAGCCGTGCGCGAGCGCCCCGACCACGGCGGCAGGCAGGAACGCGAGCAGGACCGCACCGATGAAGCGCCGCGCCGCCGGGTCACGTGGCGCGGCCAGCGCGACACTCAGCAGCGTATGGGCGTACGCCACGCACACGGCGGCGATCGCACCGAGCTGGATGACGATCTCGAATACCTTGCCCGGCGGCCCCTGGAACCCGAGCAGGTCCACCAGCAGGATCAGGTGCCCAGTGGAGGAGACCGGGATGAACTCGGTCAGGCCCTCGATGAGGCCAAGGAACGCGGCTTGCAGGAAAGTGAGAAGGGTCATGCCCGCCATGTAGCTGGACGCGGCGAGCCACGCCAGCCGGGAGCGGATGTCAAACTGCGACGAGGGCCGGGTCGGTGTTGGCGCCGCAGACGATCACGCCGACCCGGGCGCCCGGCGGCGGAGTCCAGGCCCCGGAGGTCAGGGCCGCCAGGGCCGCGGCGCCGCCGGGCTCGGCGACCAGGCGCAGCACGTCCCATAGCAGGGCCTGCGCCGCGCGGATCGCCTCGTCCGTCACGAGCACCGCGGCGGCCACGTGGCGCTGGGCGATCCCGAAGGCGAGCGCCCCCACTTGCCGCGCGCCCAGGCTGTCCGCCGCGATGCCGCCCACAGCGGCAGGGACAGGCTGCCCGGCGTTCAGCGCGTCATGCAACGCCGGGCAGCCTTCCG
>JBBSIT010000326.1:0-5582 GCA_038231995.1 Acetobacterales bacterium
TCGGCGACCACCCCGCCATCCACCTGATCGAGCCGCTGGACTACCTGCCCTTCGTCAACCTGATGCGCCGCGCCAACCTGATCGTCACCGACAGCGGCGGCGTGCAGGAGGAGGCGCCCTCGCTCGGCAAGCCCGTGCTGGTCACGCGCGACACCACCGAGCGGCCGGAGGCGGTGGAGGCCGGCACGGTCGAGCTGGTTGGCACCAGCACGGAGCGGCTGGTGGAGCGCGCCACCCGCCTGCTGGACGACCCCGCCGCCTACGCCGCCATGAGCTTCGCCCACAACCCCTACGGCGACGGCCGCGCCGCCGCCCGCATCGTCGAGGCCCTCCTGCATGAATAGCTTCAACCGCATCTGCGTCGTCGGCCTCGGCTATATCGGCCTGCCCACCGCCGCCGTGTTCGCCGACAACGGCGTCGAGGTCCTGGGCGTGGACACCAGCGCCCGCGTGGTCAAGACCATCAACGGCGGCCGCCCGCATTTCGGCGAGCCGAACCTGGACGCCCTGGTGCGCCGCGTGGTGGAGGGCGGCAAGCTGCGCGCGGCCGGCGCCCCCGAGCCGGCGGACGCCTTCATCATCGCCGTCCCCACCCCGCTGCGCGGCCACGGCGAGACGGCGCATCCCGACGTGTCCTACGTCGAGGCCGCCGCCCGCGCCGTCGCCCCCGTGCTGGTGCCCGGCAACCTCGTCATCGTCGAGAGCACTATCCCGGTCGGCACCACGGAGCGCATGGCCGCCATCATGGCCGAGCTGCGCCCCGACCTGACCTTCCCGCAGCAGGCCGGCGAGATGGCCCAGGTCCAGGTCGCCCACTGCCCCGAGCGCGTGCTGCCCGGCCGCATCCTGCACGAGGTGGTGAACAACGCCCGCGTGATCGGCGGCATGACGCGCCGCTGCGGGCAGCGCTCGGCGAGCCTCTACAAGATCGTGGTGACGGGCGAGTGCCGGGTCACGAACGCGCGCACGGCGGAGCTGGCGAAGCTGACCGAGAACGCCTACCGCGACGTGAACATCGCCTTCGCCAACGAGCTCTCCTTCATCAGCGACAAGCTGCGCATCAACGTGTGGGAGCTGATCGGCCTCGCCAACCTGCACCCCCGCGTCAACATCCTCAGCCCCGGACCCGGCGTCGGCGGCCACTGCATCGCCATCGATCCCTGGTTCATCGTCGCCACCAACCCCGACGAGGCCAAGCTGATCCGCCAGGCCCGGCTGATCAACGACGCCAAGCCCGGCTTCGTCTGCACCAAGGTGCGCGAGCGCGCCGCCGAGCTGAAGCACCCTGTGATCGCCTGCCTCGGCCTGTCCTACAAGAAGGACGTGGACGACCTGCGCGAGAGCCCCGCCGTCGAGATCGTCCGCCGCCTGGCCGAGGAGAAGGTCGGCGAGCTGCTGGTGGTGGAGCCGCACATCGCCGCCCTGCCGGCGGAGCTGTCCGGCCTCGGCCTGGAGCTGCAGGACTTCGACCACGCCATCAGCCGCGCCAACCTCGTGCTGCTGCTCGTGGACCACCAGGCCTTCCTGCAGGTCGATCGCGACACGCTGAAGGACAAGTTCGTGATCGACACTCGCGGGAGCTGGTAGGGGCCGAGCCGGCCCCCGCCAGGCCGCTTCAGGCAAAAATGCAGGTCACGGCCGAGAAGTTCTCCTCCAGCGCCTCGGGCCCTACAGCCCGCACCGCGTGATACAGCCGGAGCGGCTCGGGCACGCCCTGTTCCACATCGGCGCCGATCAGCCGCTGCAGCCCGCCCCGCTCCGCGCCGCCTTCCATGATCTCGCGCACCCCGTTGCTCACGAGGTACAGCGTGCTGCCGGGCGCAGCACTGGCCGCTTCGGCGACGAAGTGGTGGTCCGGCTGCAGCCCGATCGCCGGGCCGTCGCCCTCCAGCGCCGCGACCGCGCGGCGGTCCGGGCTCACCAGGAAGCCGGGGTGGTGCCCGGCCGACGCGTAGGACAGCCGGAGCGTCTGCAGGTCGAACGCGAAGTACCAGATTGAGAAGAACACGCCATTGTGGTCCTCCGGCCGGAACATCGCATTCAGGCCGTTCAGCACGGCGCCGGGGTCGGCGAGGTCGGTGCCGGGGATGCTGGGCTGGCGCAGCAGGTTCATCACCGCGACCGAGTGCATCGCCGCACCCATGCCCTGCCCGGCCACGTCGATGATGTAGCCAGTGAAGCAGCCCGGGTTGAGGAAGCGGTAGCCGAACGCGCTGCCGCCGAGCTGCGCGCAGGGCAGGAACATCCAGTTGGCCAGCACCGGGCCGGCCAGCAGCGGGCGAGGCAGGAGGCGCTGGACGTAGGTGCTGGCGCCCTGCAGGTCGCGCTCGATGGCGGCCGTCTCCTCGATCTCGCTGCGGGTGCGCCGTTCGTACAGCAGGGTGAAGGACCCCACCTGCAGCACCGAGCCGTGCTGCAGCGGCGTCGCCTCGGCGATCCGCCTTCCATCGACGAAGGTGCCGTTGGTCGATCGGAGATCGGCCGCCATCGCCTGCCCCTCGATGAGCCGCACCTGGCAATGGGTGCGCGAAACGGAGCTGTCGGCCAGCACGAGGTCGCTCGGCGGCACGCGGCCGATCGTCAGCGGCACGGCGCTCACCGGCACCCGCTGCTGCACTCCCTCGTCGTCGGAGACGATGAGGGTGTGCGTCACGTCGCTGGCCGTGCTCGCCGCCGCCGCGGGGCGGCCGATGAGCGTCAGGTCGTCGTCCGACCAAGTGGTCTGTAGCATGTGTGGAACCTCTGCCCGATCCGGCCGCGTGTCTGATCCCCGCAGGATCGCTCCCCGAGGTTAGCCATCCGCTAACGCCTGCCGTTTCCGCCCCCCGCGTTTACCCGGCGGTTACGGAATGCGCGCACTCTCCTCCTCTGCAACCCGAGGTCGGCCATGTCGCTGCGCGGCTACTCCGGTCCTGTCCGCATCATTCGCCCGCCGGGGCAGGACATCCCGCAACGCGCTGCCCTGGCTCGCCCGGACGCGGAGGACCATCGCCTGGAACAGGACCTGCAGGCCGCCATGGATCAGGGCGGGTTCCTGTTGCACTACCAGCCGCGCGTATCGCTCGCGACTCGCGAGCCGGTCGGCGCCGAGGCCCTGATGCGGTGGGCGCATCGCAAGCGGGGCATGATCTCGCCGGAAGTGTTCATCCCGGTCGCCGAGCGCTGCGGCCTCATCACGCCCATGGGCGGCTGGGCGATGGCGGCCGCCTGCGCCGAGGCCGCAACCTGGCCCGCGGCGACGGTGGTGTCGGTCAACGTCTCCGCCAGGCAGATCGGCGATGGCGTGCTGCAGCAGCAGGTGGAGGCGGCGCTCGCCTCGTCCCGGCTGCCGCCGGAACGCCTGGAGCTGGAGCTGACTGAATCGATGCTGGTGGACGTCGGCGTCGAGACTCTCTTCACCCTCTCGGCCGTGCGCGACCTGGGCGTCGGCATCGCGCTCGACGATTTCGGGACCGGCTACGCCAGCCTCGCCGCGCTGAAGCGGCTGCCGCTGACGGCGATGAAGCTCGACCGCTCGCTCATACGCGGCGTGCCGCACCGCCGGGAGGACGCGGCGATCGCGCGGGCCGTGGTGGAGACCGGCCGCGCGCTCGGGCTCACCATCGTGGTCGAGGGCATCGAGACGGAGGCGCAGCGCGAGTTCCTGCTCGGCCTGGGCTGCGCGGAGGGCCAGTCCTACCTGTTCGGCCGCCCCATGCCGGCCGGCCGGCTGCGCGAGGTCCTCGGCGCCGGGCGCCAAGCCTGATCGCTGCCCCCGGGGCTTGCCACGGCGCGCGGGGCGCCCCGCCTCGCTGAACGAGAACGCGGTGCTGACAACCGCGTCCGGCTGCATACGATTCTCGTCGCCCAACACGCGATTCTCGTTGCGCACTCGGTCCAAATAGTTGACCTTGGCTGAACGACCCGACCATCCCGGAGCTGCCGGGCAGACGGAGTGTTGTCAGTCATGGTCCCTTCGTCATCAGGGCGCCAAGCACCGATGCCGCGCCACGGCCAGCATTCCGCAGGGGAGCGGTCGCGCGCCGTCCTTCGCGAGGCTCCCGCTGGGGATGCGATGCCCAGGCCCGCACCCGATGCGGCCCCGCTGCCCTTCGCGCTCGGCGTCGAGCAGGACGCGCCGGACCTGCGCGACGCGCTCTATCGTCCCTCCCTACGCCCGCTGCCGCGGGTCCTGTTCCCGCGCGAGGAGCTGGCCCGGGTCGGCCGCAGGAACCAGGGCGCGGAGGGGAGCTGCACCGGCCAAGCCCTGGCGACCGTCATCGACTTCCTGCGCGTGCGGGACGAGCCGCCGCCGCCCGACGCGGTCGCCCAATCGAGCGCCCGCATGATCATGGAGCTGGCCCGCACGATCGACCAGCGCGGCAACCGGCCGCCGGCGGACGCCGGCGGCGGCCCCACGAGCCTCCGCCCGGCCCTGAAGGCGTTCTACCATCACGGCGTCTGCCTCGACGAGCACTGGCCCTACGTTGACGGCAAGGCGGACCAAGACTCCTGCGGGCTGAACCCGGTCAGGCTGCAGGAGGCGCGCAAGCTCGCGCTGGGCGCCTACTACCGCGTCCAACCCGTCCTGAACGACTTCCACGCGGCCCTCGCCGATGTCGGCGTGCTCTACGCCGCCGCGATGATCCACGGCGGCTGGCATCCGGAGGCAGTCCGAACGGAGAATGGGCGCATCCGGCCCGAGACCACCTACGGCGAAAACAGCGGGCACTCCTTCGCCATCGTCGGCTACGACGAGGAGGGCTTCCTGGTCCTGAACTCCTGGGGCGAGGATTGGGGCGGCTTCGGCGGCGTGAAGGGCCTCGGCCACTGGCGCTACGAGGACTGGGCCATCAGCATCCTCGACGCCTGGGTCGTGCACCTGGCGGTCCCGACCCCGGGCGCCTTCGAATACACCCTCGGCCTGCAGGGCCTGAACGCCGGCCGAGGGGTTCCGATCGGCGCCGGATCGACGCCGCGCCGGCAGGTGCTGGGCCACTACCTGCATCTCGACGACGGCGCCCATGTCGAGAGCGGGCCTTACCCGAGCGCGCAGGCGATGCTCGACGCCACGATCGGGCTTCTCGAGGGACAGGCCGAGGGCGGGCAGCAGAAATACGACCACGTCCTGCTCTGGCTCGGCGGGGCCAACGAGGACATGAAGGACGCCGTCGCTGACATCGCCCGGCTCAAGCCGGTCTGGATGAGCCAGCGCGTCTATCCGATCACCGCGCTCTGGTGCTCCGATCTCGTCGAGAGCATCATGGATGTCCTCCATGGGGCGTTCGCGGCGTCGCTGGAGCAGGTCGGCCGCCCCGGGCCTCAGCTCGACCGCCTCATCGAGGCCCGCATCCACGGGCCCGGCCGCGCCTTCCTGCGCGACATCAAGCGCTCCTCGGCCGTCGCGGCGGCGGGGCCGCTCAGGACGGCGATGGCGAGCCTCGGGCGGCTCGCGGACCGCTACGCCCGGCGTTGGTGCACTCGATAGATCCAGGGCGAGATGGCCCCAAATCCCAAGTTGCTACGCGATGACCGGCTGGCGACGGACGGAATTTGGGCGCCCGGCCGCCAACATCCGGTTAAGCACCGCCACGCCGACGGCA
>JBBSIT010000327.1:0-5578 GCA_038231995.1 Acetobacterales bacterium
ATTCACGTCCGGACTGTTTCCAGTCAGGACGATCGCGGGCTAGGAGTCAGGCGAGCAGATCGCGACGCTCAACGCTGCCGGACCAGGGCGGCTACGGTAGTCTCACGGGGCGCGGCGACGAACGCCCAATCCGGAGCCAGCCTCCCCAGCGCGCGGGGTATTACCCAGCGCGCTGGATCATTGTCACGTCGATTTAAACAGGTGTTGCGCCTGAGCGTGCCCCGTCAGGCCGGGTCGAACTTCATGGCGTCGCCGTTCATGCAGAAGCGCTGCCCGGTGGGCTTCGGCCCGTCGTCGAACACGTGGCCGAGATGGCCGCCGCAGCGGCTGCAATGCACCTCGGTGCGCACCATCCACAGCGTGCGGTCCGAAGTGGTGCCGACCGCGTCGGGCTCGATCGGCTGGGTGAAGCTGGGCCAGCCGGTGCCGCTCTCGAACTTGTCGTCCGTGCGGAACAGGGCCTGGCTGCACCCGGCGCACAGGAACGTGCCGGGCCGCTTCTCCGCGTTGAGCGGGCTGCTGCCGGCGCGCTCGGTGCCGTGCTTGCGCAGGACGCGGAACTGCTCGGGGGTGAGTTCCCGCGCCCACTCCTCGTCCGGCTTGGAAACCTCGTAATGCTCCGTGGGAGCCGTCTTGGCGCCGAATAATGACATGCGAACCTCCAAGCGCAGATATGGGGATGCGTCACCCGCGCGTCAGCCCGGCGGCGAGGAATCCGCCATCCACGGCCAGCACATGGCCGGTTACGAAGGCGGCTTCGTCGGAGCAGAGATAGACGGCGGCGGCGGCGATCTCGCTGGGCTGGCCGTAGCGGCGCATTGGCATGGCGCGGAGCCAGGCGGCGCGGATCGCCGGGTCGTGCATGGCGGTGACGAGCGGCGTCTCGACCGGGCCGGGTGCGATGACGTTCACGCGGACGCCGTGGGTGGCCAGCTCCACGGCCATCACCTCGGAGAGCGTGACGACGCCGCCCTTGCTGGCGCCGTAGGCGGCGCGGCCGACGTTGCCGCGCCGGCCGGAGACGGAGGCGACGTTGACGATGGCGCCGCCGCCGCCCTCGACCATCAGCTTCGCTGCGGCCTGGCCGATGAGGAATGTGCCGCGCAGGTTGACGGCGACGATGCGGTCGAACTCGGCGGCAGGCGTGTCGAGGAACGGGATGTCGCGGCCGATGCCGGCGGAATTGACCAGCAGGTCGAGCCGGCCATGCGCCCGGCGGATGCCGGACAGGAGGGCTGCGACCGACGCCTCGTCCGCCACGTCCAGCCGGTGCGGCGCTATCGGCGCGTCGGCGAGCGCGTCGGCGTCGGAGACGATGTCGGCGGCGATCACCCGCGCGCCCTCGGCGGCGAAGCGCCGGCCGATGGCGTCGCCGATGCCGGACAGCCCGCCGGTGACGAGCGCGATCTTGCCCGCGAGCCTCACAGGAAGCCCGTGGAGAACCAGGGCACGGCGGCGACCAGGATGAGGCCGACGATCAGCGCGCCCATGTAGGGCCAGATGCGGCGCATGGCGGCATCCGGGCTGACGCGGCCGATCGCGCAGGCGGCGTAGTAGCCGACGCCGAACGGCGGGGAGAACAGGCCGACGCCCATCGCGAGGATCACGACCATGGCGTAATGCACGTCGTTGATGCCCATGGAGCGCGCGATCGGGAACAGCAGCGGGCCGAACAGCACGATGGCGGGGATGCCTTCCAGGATGCTGCCGAGGACCACGAAGGCGAAGACCGAGATCGCCATGAACCCGGCGCCGCCGCCGGGCACGCCGGCCATGGTCTGCGCGAGGGCACGCGAGAAGCCGGACTGGGTCAGGCCCCACGCCATGGCGGTCGCCGTGCCGATGATGAACAGGATGGCGCCGGACAGGCAGGCGGTCTCGACGAGCATGGGGTAGAGCCGCCCCCAGTCGAACTGGCGGTACAGCACGAGCCCGGCCACCACGGAGTAGGCGATGCCGAGGGTGGACACCTCCGTGGCGGTGGCGACGCCCTCGACCACCGCCGCGCGGATCAGGAACGGCAGTGCCAGCGCCGGCAGCGAGATGAGCAGCGCGCGGCCGACCATGCCCCAGCTGGCGCGCTGCACCCCGCTCACGTCGTCGTCGCGGGATCGGCGCCAGGCGATGAAGCCGAGGGCTGCCGCCAGGACGAGGGCCGGCACGAGCCCGCCGGTAAACAGCCCGGCGATGGACACGCCCGCCACGGAGCCGATGGTGATGAGCACGATAGACGGCGGAATGGTCTCGCTCATCGCGCCGGAGGCGGCGAGCAGCGATATGAGTTCCCCCTCGTTGGCGCCGCGGCGCTTCATCTCGGGGAACAGCACGGGCGCGACGGCGGCCATGTCGGCCGCCTTGGAGCCGCTGATGCCGCTCACGAGGTACATCGCGCCGAGCAGCACGTAGCTCAGCCCGCCCTTGACGTGCCCGAGCAGGCTGGCGAGGAAGTTGACCATGGCCAGCGCCATGCCGGTCATCTCGATCAACAGCCCGAGGAACACGAACAGCGGGACGGCGAGTCGAATGAGCGCGCTCATGCCCTCGTCCATGCGCGACACCACGACGGTGAGCGGCGTGCTGGTCGTGGTCGCGAGGTAGGCCAGCGTCGCTAATCCGAAGGCGAAGCCGATGGGCACGCCGAGCAGCACCCCGGCGCCCAGCAGCAGCACGAAGAACAGCACGAGGTTCCAGTTGCCCAAGGTCCGCAGCGCCGGGCCGCCGAAGTGGAGCGCGGCGCCGAGCAGCGCCAGCCCGGCCGCGACCAGCAGCACGTCGGCCAACCGCAGCTTGAAGAGCCGCACGGCGCAGGTCGCGAGCATAAGCGCGCAGCCGACCGGGATGGCGCCGGCGCGCAGCATGTTCGACCAGCCGAGCGCCGGCGTCTCGATGTACCATTCGTCCCCGGCGTACTCCGCCGCGTGCGGCAGGATGATGGCCAGGAACAGCGCCGCTGCGCCGATCGCCAGCGCCTCCGCCCGGGCGCGCCAGGCCGGCGGCAGGCCGACGACCACCGCGGTGAGCCGCATATGCTGGCCGCGATCGAGCGCGATGACGCTGCCGAACATGGCGAGCCACAGGAACAGGATGGAGGCCAGCTCATCGGTCCAGACGATCGGGCGGTGCAGGCCGAAGCGCGCCACGACGCCCACGAACAGGATGAGGATCTCGGCCAGCACCAGCGCGGCCGCGATCGCCTCTACCGCGTGCCGCAGCAGCCGTTCCGCGGCTGACGCCCGCGGCGGCGCCGCGAGAGCCAGGTCCGCGGCGGGCGTCATGGGCGCGCCTTCATCACGACAGGGCGCCCACCGACTCCTCCATCACGCGCCAGGCGTCCTCGCCATATTTGCCGCGCCACTCCGTGTAGAACCCGGCCTTGGCGAGCGCCTGGCGGAAGGGGGCCACGTCCACCGGGTTGAATTGCAGCCCGGCGCCGGCGAGCTTGCCCTGCAGCCCGGCATTGAGCTGCGCCACATCGGCGCGCTCGTCGAGCGCGGAGCGGTTCAGCTCGCGCGCCACCACCTCCTGCGCGTCCATCGGCAGGCGGTCCCAGGCCCGGCGGTTCGCCAGGAACCAGAATCCGTCCCACATGTGGTTGGTGAGGCTGCAGAACTTCTGCACCTCGTAGAGCTTCGCCGTCTCGATCACGGCGAGCGGGTTCTCCTGGCCGTCCACGACCTTGGTCTGCAGCGCGGAGTAGACCTCGCTGAAGTTGATGCTGGCGGGCGCGGCGCCGAGGGCGACGAACATGCTGGTCCAGAGCGGGCTGGGCGGCACGCGCAGCTTCATGCCGCGCAGGTCCTCGGGCGTCTTGATCGGCTTCGTGCTGGTCGTGGTCTGGCGGAAGCCGTTGTCCCACATGCGGTCCATCGCGATCAGCCCGCGCTTGGCGATCTCGCCGCGCACGAAGGCGCCGAGCTTGCCGTCCATCGCCGCCCAGACCTGGTCGTAGTCCTTGAAGGCGAAGCCGAGGCCGTTGATCGACGCCGGGGGGACCAGCGTGGAGAGGATCAGGCCGGAGAGGGTGAAGAACTCGACGGCGCCGGAGCGGAGCTGGCTCAGCGTGTCGGTGTCGGAGCCGAGCTGGTTGTTGGGGAAGATGCGTATCTCGACCCGGCCGTCCGTGCCCTTGGCGATCCGGTCCACCGCCTCCTGCGCGCGGACGTTCAGCGGATGCGACGTCGGCAGGTTGTTGGCGTATTTGTAGCTGAACTCCGCGGCGCCGGCCGGGCGGCTGCGGATGGCGAACAATGGCAGGGCTGCGGCGCCGGCTGCGAGGTGGCGGCGGGTGATGGGCATGGGCGCTCCTCTCCTGGGTCGGGCCGGTTCCGGCCTGGTTGGGGCGCAGTCTAGGAACGAACGGGCGGGATGGGGAGTGCCTTGGGGCGGGAAAAGAGCGAGGGCCGGGGCTTGGATCACTGGTATCGGCCCATTGCGGGCATCTGCAGACCGTATCTGCGTGCGACGCGTAGTCACAGGGTGACCACAAGCTGTGGCCGTGTTAGGCTATCCTGTCATGTTGTCCGAGGCGCCGGCGCCGTTGGGAACTCTCGATGCGCGACGCCAAAGCCCGCTTCGCCGAAGCCGCCGCCGCCGCCGCCGCGGCGCGCGGCGAGCGCGTCGTCGTGACCAAGCATGGCCGTCCCTTCGTCGAGCTGGTCCCGGCACAACGGGCGTCCGGCATGGATTTCGATAGAGCAGCCTTGGTCCGTCGCGAACTCGGTCTCGACGGTCTCACGGTGAGGCTGCCGGGCAATTTCGACGATCCAGCTTTCAGCCGGCATGTGCTCGGCCTCGAAGATTGAGGCTGCTGCTCGACACGCATATCGCCGTTTGGGCGGCGCTGGACCCCGATGCGTTGACGGAAGCCGAGCGCAAACGGATGGCAGGGGCGTATACGCAGCTTGTGCACTCCGCGGTGGCCGTGTGGGAGCTCAGGCTGAAATGGCACAGCTTTCACATCTCCGGCGGTCGAAAGGGCCCATTTGACCCCGCAGCCGTGGTGGCGTTCGTCGAGGCGATGGATTGGGAGTTGCTGCCGCTGACCGCCGGGCATGCCGCTGCTGCGCTGATGCAGCCGCTCAGACACAAAGATCCGTGCGCTGCTGGCGGGCAGGACTGAGTCCTGCCCTTCCCTGACATTTCCAATCCGGGCATGGTTCTCCGGTGGAGATCAGGCGGGTGATGGGCAGGGGCGGTCCTCTCCTGGGTCGGGCTGGTTCCGGCCTGCTTGGGCGCAGTCCAGGAATGAACGGGCGGGATGGGGAGTGCCTTGGGGCGGGAAAGGAGGTGGGATCCCCAACCGTCCGCGCCTGCGTCGCCGGAACCGTCGGCGCCCGATACCAACTTGCTCCAGCTCTGCCCGACCCCTATCAGGCAAAGCAATTCCAACAGGCAGCATTGAATGTCCTACCGCACCACCATTCTCGCTCTCGCGACACTCCTTGCCGCCACCCCTCTTGCCGCCCAACCCGCCCCCACGGTCCGCACCGGCCGAGTTCCGCCTGGCCCAGTCCGACCACTTACGCACACGGCCGAGAACGACCACGTCGGAGGGGGAACGGAGCGGTGGCAGCGCAAC
>JBBSIT010000328.1:0-5569 GCA_038231995.1 Acetobacterales bacterium
GCATCGGGAATCAGCTTGGCAGCCTATGCCGCGAGAATGCCCATGATGTCGGATTCCTTCATGATCAGGAGCTCCTCACCATCAAGCTTCACCTCGGTGCCGGACCACTTGCCGAACAGCACGCGGTCGCCGGCCTTCACGTCGAGCTCGACGAGGGCGCCCTGCTCGTTGCGGGCGCCGGGGCCGACGGCGATGACCTCGCCCTCCATCGGCTTCTCCTTGGCCGTGTCGGGGATGATGATCCCGCCGGCGGTCTTCTCCTCGGCGGTGATGCGCCGGACCACGATCCGGTCATGCAGAGGACGGAACTTCATGCGGATTGCTCCTAGATTTTTCAGCGAAGTGCGGATATGCCGCCAATTCCCACCGGGAATTAGCACTCCCTTGCTGAGAGTGCCAGAGAGCTAGGCGCTCGGTCCATGGAAGTCAAGCAACAAGCAGCAATCTTCCCATCCGAGTGCTAAAGCGCTGTAACCGTTAGTTTTTCCTTCACTTACCCCTGCGCTCAATGCATCCTGCGAACAACCCGCAGAGCAGAAGCGGGGCTGGAGCCACACACGGGACCACAGAGCGTTGACAGCCGACGAGGACAGCATGACCCTTGCCCTGCAGCTCAAGGACTATCGCCTGACCACCGCCGAGATCCTGTATCATCTGCCGGACCACCCCGGCCTCCTGCAGACCTACGTGTGGCAGGACCTGGATCTCGCGCCCAGCTTCCCCACGCTCCGCCAGTTCATCGCGTTCTGGCAGCGCGAGATCGACGGCAAGCTCCACTCCGTGCGCGTCGCCTCCGCCAAGCTGATCCACCCCGGCGAGTGGCGCCATACAAAGCACGTCATGCTCTTGCACTGACGACCCGGCCGGCTCAAGCCTGCAGAGTGCTGCGGCGCATCAGCACGACGCCGAGCCCGGCCGAGGCCGCGAACAGCCCAGCCGCCACGGCCACCTGCGCGCCATGCTCCACCCGCACGCCGCCGCCGAGCAGGGCGAACACCCCCGTCTGCGGAATGAAGCCGAGCGCCGATGCCAGCACGAACGGCGCTGCCGCCACGCCCGACACGCCGGCGAGCAGGTTCAGCGCGAGGTTGTTCCCCACCGGAAGCAGCCGCAACGTCAACGTCGCGGTGAACGGGTTGGCGACCAGGAAGGCGTCGAGCCGCGCTAGCCGCCCGCCAGCCCGCAGCCGGCGCGCCGCCCAGTCCCGCGCGACGATCCGCGCCCAGGCGAAATCCAGCACGCAGCCCAGCACCACCGCGAGCAGCGCCAGCGCCGTCCCCGCCCAGAACCCGAAGGCGAGCCCGCCGGCATACGCGGCGACCTGGCGCGGCACGCCGAGCGCGCAGGCGCCGGCCGCCAAGGCGACGAAGAGCGCCGGGCCGTGCTCGCCGGCGGAGGCCACGGTACTGTCCAGCCCCAGCCCGCGCAGCGCCAGCCCGGCGAGCACCAGCCCGGCCAGCAGCAGCACCGGACGGCCCACAATACGGGCGGCGCGGATCACAGGCCGTCCACCTGCAGGGCCTCTACCTGCGGCCGCTTCCAGCGGCGCTGCAGCCAGTAGACGCCGACCAGATCGAACAACCCGACCCACAATCGGTCGAGCGTGCCGTAGTTCGAGCGGCCCCGCGTGCGCGGGCGGTGGTTGACCGGCACGGACTCCACGCGCCCGCCCGCCCTGATGAACAGCGCCGGCAGGTAGCGGTGCATATGATCGAAATGCGGGAGCTGCAGGAACGCGTCGCGCCGGAACAGCTTGAGGCCGCAGCCGCTGTCAGGCGTGGAGTCGTGCAGCAGCGAGGCCCGGATGCGGTTCGCCAGGCGGGACGTCACGCGCTTCACCCAGCGGTCCCGCCGCCGGGTCCTGTGCCCGGCGACCAGCACGAACGCGCCCGGTTCCGCGGCCGCGCGCGCGAGCAGCGCCGGGATGTCGGCCGGGTCGTTCTGCCCGTCGCCATCGAGCGTCGCGATCCACTCCCCGCGCGCCGCCCGTACCCCGGTGATGATGGCGGCGGACTGGCCGCAGCCCAGGCGGTGCCTGAGTGCTACGACCGGCGCCATGCCGGCCGCCTCCCGCAGTTGCGTGCCGGTGTCGTCGGAGCTGCCGTCATCCACATAGACGATCTCATGCGCGACCGCGCCCAGCGCGCGGCGGATCTCGGCGATCAGCGGCAGGATATTCGGCCCTTCGTTGCGGACGGGAACGACGACCGAGAGCAGCGGAGCGCAAGGCGGTCCGGTCTCGTGCGCGGGCGGGGCGGCTGGCATGCTGCGTGGGCGGTAGCATCCGCGGCGACCCCATCGCAAGGCCGGCTTGCTGCACCAATTATAAGGAGTGTTCCGCTGCCAAGGACCCGACCATGCCATTTGACGATCTAGAGAGCGCGGCTAGAGCCGGCACGCGACGTGCCAACCGGCCGGTCGCGCTGTGGCTGTTCGGCATGTGCGCGATGCTGCTGGTGGTGATCGCGCTTGGCGGCGCCACGCGGCTCACCGGGTCGGGGCTGTCGATCATGGAGTGGGCGCCGCTGCGAGGCGCCCTTCCGCCGCTGTCCGAGGCGGAGTGGCACCGGCTGTACGGGCTTTACCAGCAGATCCCGCAATACGAGCTGGTGAACAAGGGATTCGGCCTCGACGGATTCAAGAGCATCTTCTGGCTGGAGTGGACGCATCGGCTCTGGGGACGGCTGATCGGCATCGCGTTCCTGCTCCCGCTCGTGTGGTTCACCATCCGCGGGCGGATCGGCTGGCGGCTCGTGCCGCGGCTAGCCGGGTTGTTCGTGCTGGGCGGGCTGCAAGGCGCCGTGGGCTGGTTCATGGTCGCCAGCGGGTTCGCTGCGCAGAGCACCGCGGTGTCGCCGTACCGCCTCGTGATCCATCTCATCCTGGCGCTGCTGCTGTATGCCGCGATTCTATGGACGGCGCTGTCGCTGTGGCGGGAGGGTACGGCGCCGGCCGCCGCTCCGCCGGCGCTGCGCCGGGGGACGGGGGTGACGTGCGCCCTGCTCGCGCTGACCATCGTGGCGGGCGGCTTCGTGGCCGGGCTGAAGGCCGGCCTCACCTACAACACGTTCCCGCTGATGGATGGTCGCTGGATTCCGGAAGGTTATGCCATGCTGGAACCCGTGATGCGCAACCTGACCGAGAACGTCGCGGCCGTGCAGTTCAACCATCGCCTGCTGGCAACGCTGACGGCGCTCCTGGCCACGGCGACCGTTTGGTTCGGATTGCGGCAAGGCCTGTCGACCGGCCAGCGCGCCGCGATGCTGGCGCTCGGCGGCGCCGTTGGGCTGCAATATCTGCTCGGGGTGGCGACCCTGCTCTCGGTCGTGCCCGTCTCGCTCGGAACAGGGCACCAGGCGATGGCCGTCCTGGTGCTGACGGCGGCGCTCGTGGCGCTGCATCTCCAGCGCGGGCGCTGACCTGCGCCCCCGCTCCCTATTCCTTCCCAACCACTAGTTCAGGACGAGCCATGACCTCCCCCTCGCCTCTCGCCACCACCGACGCCTTGTTCTTCGACCGACCCGGCACCGATATCGACCGCACCGAGGCCGAGCGCATCGTCTCGGGCGCGCTCGCCGGCATGGATGACGGCGAGCTGTTCCTGGAATATCGCGAGAGCGAGTCGCTGAGCCTGGAGGAGGGCCGCATCCGCAGCGCCGGGTTCGACACGGCCCTGGGCTTCGGCCTGCGCGCCGTGCTTGGCGAGGAGGCTGGCTACGGGCATGCCGGCGAGCTGTCCGACGCGGCTCTACGCCGGGCCGCCGCCACGGTGTCGGCCGTGCGCGCCGGCCGGTCCGGCACGGCGGAGGCGGCGCCGCGCGCGAGCAACGCCCGCCTCTACTCCGACGGCAACCCGCTCACGAGCACGGAGTTTGCCGACCGCACGGCGGTGCTGGCCCAGATCGACGCCTACGCGCGGGGCCGGGACCCCCGGGTCAAGCAGGTCATGGCCTCGCTCGCGGGGGAATGGCAGGCAGTGCAGATCCTGCGCGTGGACGGCACGCGCGTGGCGGACCTGCGCCCGCTCGTGCGGCTCAACGTCTCCGTCATCGTGGAGCAGGACGGGCGGCGGGAGAGCGGCAGCTACGGCCTGGGCGGCCGGCACGGCTACGCGCACTTGCTCGATGCCGAGACCTGGCGGGGCGCCGTGGACGAGGCGCTGCGGCAGGCGGTGGTCAACCTCGACAGCCGTCCCGCGCCGGCCGGCGAGATGGAGGTGGTGCTCGGCCCGGGCTGGCCCGGCATCCTGCTGCACGAGGCGATCGGCCACGGGCTGGAGGGCGACTTCAACCGCAAGAAGACATCGGCGTTCGCCGGGCTGCTGGGAAAGCGGATCGCGTCCAAGGGCGTGACGGTGGTGGACGACGGCACCCTGCCCGACCGCCGCGGCAGCCTGACCGTGGACGACGAGGGCACGCCATCGGGCCGCACTGTCATGATCGAGGACGGCGTGCTGACCGGCTTCATCCAGGACCGGATGAACGCGCGGCTGATGGGCGTGCGGCCCACCGGCAACGGGCGGCGGCAGAGCTATGCCCACGCTCCCATGCCGCGGATGACGAACACCATCATGCTGGGAGGCGACCATGAGCCGGAGGAGATGATCCGCTCCGTCCGGCGCGGCCTGTATGCGGTGAATTTCGGCGGCGGGCAGGTGGACATCACCTCGGGCAAGTTCGTGTTCTCCGCGAGCGAGGCCTACCTGATCGAGGACGGCCGCGTGACGGCGCCGGTCAAGGGCGCGACGCTGATCGGCAACGGGCCGGATGCGCTGACGAAGCTGGACATGGTGGGCAACGACCCTGGCCTCGATCCCGGGATCGGCACCTGCGGCAAGAACGGCCAGGGTGTCCCCGTGGGCGTCGGTCAGCCGACGTTGAAACTGTCGGGATTGACGGTCGGCGGCACGGCGGCGTGACGCTGCGGCGGGCCAAACTAAACCACGTCCAGTTTGAGACCCATGGTTGCCCCTGGCCTGCCAGGGACGCCCGCTGGAGTAGCCATCTCAGGTCGCAGGCTGGCAAAGCTACGGTTTTCAGACTGGACGCGGTTTAGCCGGTTTCACAGGCGTTCTTACTAATCGCGTAAGATTCCGTAATTCTGCTTCGATTTCACGTATTCGTGACGTCAATTCAACGTTATGTTAGGTGTGAGGTGTCATTCTTCTGTTCATGGAGCAGGGCGGTTTAAGTCCTTTTTCGGAAACAACAGCGGAACGAAGAAGAGGACAAATCATGACCTACGCCGTGATCGCCGCCACTGTGGTTGATGCTTGCAAGGTCCGCCTCGGTGGTCTCGCCCCGTCTCTGCCCACGGCCGATGCCAGCAAGGTCCGTCTCGGCGGCCTGGCCCCGTCGCTGCCCACTTCTGACGCCAGCAAGGTCCGTCTCGGCGGCCTGGCCCCGTCGCTGCCCACGGCCGACGCCAGCAAGGTCCGTCTCGGCGGCCTGGCCCCGTCGCTGCCCACCTCTGACGCCAGCAAGGTCCGTCTCGGCGGCCTGGCCGCGTCGCTGCCCACGGCCGATGCCAGCAAGGTCCGTCTCGGCGGCCTGGCCCCGTCGCTGCCCAC
>JBBSIT010000329.1:0-5552 GCA_038231995.1 Acetobacterales bacterium
CGCCGGGCGCCGCCCCGCTGCGGGCGCACGCCGCCGAGGCCTGGGCCGCGGTCCAGGCCGCCGCCCGCAACGAGGGCACGCTCAGCTTCTACCACAACCTGCGGCCGCAGGGCGTGGAGCCGCTGCTGGCCGAGTTCCGCCGCGCCAATCCCGGCATCCAGACCGAGCAGATCCGCCTGGGCAGCGCCCCCCTGATCGAGCGGTTCTCGACCGAGTTCAGCGCCGGGCGGAACCTGGCCGACGTGATGCTGACCTTCCCCGACGACGCCATGTTCGCGGGCGTGGACAAGGGCGGCTGGGCGGCGGAGTGGACCCCGCCGGAACTGGCGGCCTTCAAGCCCGAGGCGAACCACGGCAACAGGATGTTCGCCGTGAACACCTCGCGCAACGTGATCATCTGGAACAAGCAGCGAGTGAAGCCGGCGGATGCGCCCAAGGAGTGGTCCGACCTGTGGGACCCGAAGTGGAAGGGCAAGGTCGCCATGGACCCGCCCTGGCGGTCCATCGCCGTGCAGGGCGTGGTGGCGCTGTGGGTGAAGATCGGCCTCACCGACGCGGCGCAGAAGCTGAACGAGAACGACGTCCGGTTCTTCGAGGGATCGGCCGGCGTGTTCCAGGCGGTGCTGCGCGGCGACGCGCTGATCGGTACCCTCGCCGACCTGCCGCTCGAGCCGGGGCTGGAGGATGGTGCGCCGATCGGCTTCGTATACCCGAAATCCGGCACGGCGACGAACGACGGCTACGCCATGGTCAGCGCCAAGGCGCCGCACCCGAATGTCGGCCGCGTGTTCGTCAACTGGCTGCTGAGCGCGCCCGGCCAGGCGGCGCTGCAGCAGTACGGCGGGCTGCCCGTCACCCGCCCCGGCGTGCCGCCAGCGAAGTTCATCCCGGCGACATCGGCCCTGTCCAACGCCGTCGACTCGCTCACCCTCCTGTCGGGGCCTGAGCAGCACAAGACCATCGAGACCTGGCGCCAGGTCTTCGGTATTCGCTGACGCCGATGTCCCCACTGGATCGCGGTCAGGCCGGGGTGAGCCTGGCATCTTTCCCGGCGCCGGCCCGCTCGCTGCCGGCAGCGGCGGCGCCGCGGAGAGCGGCCGTGAGCGTGCTGGGCACGCTGTACGTCGCCGTGTTCACGGCCGTGGCGCTCATGGCGTTGATCCCGGTGGCGGCGCTGGTGCTGGGCAGCTTGCGGGACGCGGCGCCGGGCCTAACGGGCCGATGGACCCTGGCGAACTGGGCCAACCTGGCCTCCCCCGGCGTGGTCGAGACCCTGCTGACGACGATCGAGGTCGCCGGCCTGACCACGGCGTTCGCGATGGTGATTGGCACGGCGCTGGCGCTGGTCATCCACCGGACGGATTTCCGCTGGCCCACCGCGATGACGGCGATGCTGGGACTGAGCTTCTATTTCCCCTCGTTCATCCTGGCGATGGCCTGGATCGTCATCGGCTCGCCCGGCGGGCTGATCAACGACGTGCTGCGGGACGTGCTGGGCATCGAGTCCGTATCGGTCGATATCTACGGCGTCACGGGAATCATCTTCGTTATGGTGCTGCACCAGGTGCCGTTTGTGTACCTGACCATGCGCGGCCCCATCATGGGCATGGACCCGAGCTACGAGGAGGCGTCGCGCACCGCCGGGGCGTCCCCGCTCGCGATGTTGCGACGCGTCACTCTGCCGATGCTGTCCTACGCCCTAGCCTCCAGCGCGCTGCTGTGCCTGGTGATGGCGCTGGAGCAGTTCGGCATCCCCGTGCTGATCGGCGTCCCCGGCCGGGTCACGGTGCTGGCGACGCAGATCTACCTGCTGTGCCGCTTCCCGCCGACCGCCTATGGCCTGGCCGCCGCCATCGGGCTGACCTTGGCGGCCATCACGGGGGTGGCGATTTTGCTGCAGCGCCGCCTCGCCCGCGGCGGCCGGGCGGTGGTGACCACGGGCAAGGCCGGACGGATCACGCCCATCCCGCTGGGCGCCTGGCGCTGGCCGGTGAACCTGCTCTGCGGCCTCTACGTCGCCATGGCGCTGGTGCTGCCCAGCCTGATCCTGCTCTACACCTCGCTGATCAAGTTCTTCACCGCCAACCCGTTCGACGCGGCGTTCACGCTGCGCAACTACATCTATGTGTGGGAATCGGAAGCGACGCAGCGGGCGATCCTGAACACCCTGATCGTGTCCGGCGGCGGCGCCCTGGTGGGCGTGCTGCTGGGGGCGGCGTGCAGCTACTTCACGGTGCGGCTGCGACCGACCGGATACCGCGTGCTGGACATGCTGGTCATGCTGCCGTTCGGCGTGCCGGGCATCGTGCTCGGCCTCGGCCTGCTCTGGGCCTACGCCTACCTGCCGGTGCCGCTCTACGGCACGCTGACGCTGATCGTGCTGGCCTACGTCACGCGCTTCCTGCCCTACGCGACGGAGACGGCGGGCGCGCGGTTCGTGCAGTTGGACCGCAGCCTGGAGGAGGCCGCCTGGACCGCGGGCGCCAGCCGGCAGTCCGGCGTCTGGCGCATCGTCCTGCCGCTCAGCCTGCCCTCGCTGCAGAGCGGCTACTTCCTGCTGTTCATGGCGTTCTTCCGCGAGATCTCGGCGACCATCCTGATCTTCACCGCCTCAACCTCGGTGCTGTCGGTCTCGATCTGGTCGTCCTTCGAGCAGGCGAACTGGGGGCTGGCGAGCGCCCTCTCGATCCTCGCGATGGTCCTGATGCTGGCCGTCATGTCCCTGCTGCTCTGGGCGATGCCCGGAGCGCGCACGCGCTAGCCGGGAGGCAAATTCATGGGCATCACGGTCCGCAACCTAGTCAAGTCGTACGGCTCCGCCACCGTCATCAACGCGATCTCGTTCGATGTGGCGGAGGGGGAGTTCGTCACCCTGCTGGGCCCCAGCGGCTGCGGCAAGACGACGACCTTGCGCTGCATCGCCGGGCTCGACACGCCCAACGGCGGCGCGATCGCCATCAACGGCCGGGTCGTGTCGGACGCGGGGAGCGGAGTGTTCGTGCCGCCGCACCAGCGCGACCTCGGTATGGTGTTCCAGTCCTACGCGATCTGGCCGCATTTGACGGTGGCGCAGAACGTGGCGTTCCCGCTGATGGTCAAAGGCGAGCGCGACACCGGGCCGGCCGTCGCATGGGCGCTGGGTGTGGTGGGCATGACCCAGCTCGCGGACCGCCGGCCCTCCGAGCTGTCCGGCGGGCAGCAGCAGCGGGTAGCGCTGGCCCGCGCCATCGCCGGGCGCCCGCAGGTGCTGCTGTTCGACGAGCCGCTGTCCAATCTCGACGCCAGGCTGCGGGATCGCACCCGGCTGGAGATCAGCCGCATCCAGCGGGAGCTGAAGGTGCCCGCGCTGTACGTGACGCACGATCAGACCGAGGCGCTGTCCATGTCCGACCGGGTGATCGTGATGGAGGCCGGCACGGTGGTGCAGGAAGGGCGGCCGCGCGACCTCTACCACCAGCCGGTCAACCGCTTCGTCGCCGATTTCATCGGCAGCGCCAACTTCCTGGACGTGCGCCGGGTCGGGCGGCAATGGCAGCTCGCGGACGGCACGCCCATCCAGGTGGACCCGGTGTCCGACGCGGGCGGGACCCGGCCCCAGGTGGCCTTGCTCCGGCCGGAGTCGATCCGGCTGGACGGCGACACGGCCCCCGAGCAGGACGCCGCGCTGAACCGGCTGACCGGGCGCGTGCTGGGCCGCATGTACCTGGGTCCGCACATCGAATACGTCGTCGAGGTTGCGGGGGCCCAGATCCGCGCCTTCTCCCGCCGGGACATGCCCACCGGCAGCCCGGCGACGCTGACCTTCGCCGCCCATGACTGCCGCCTGGTGGACGACGGCGCCGCCCCTGCTCCGAGGACCGGCCATGCTGGATAACCTACCTTCCGCCGCTGTGACCGCCGTCCCGCCAGCCCGACGACTGGCCGAGTTCGCGGCCGGGCTGACGTTCGAGCGCATTCCCGCCGGGGTGCGGGACCGCGCGAAGCTGCTGATCCTGGACGCACTCGGCGTGGGCCTCGCGTCCAACGCCTACGGCTTCGCCGACGCTGCCGTGGCGGGCGCCGCGGCGCTGGGCGGGGACGGGCCGTGCAGCGTGATCGGCCGCTCCGTGCGCCTGCCGGTGCGGGACGCGGCGCTGGCCAACGGGGTGCTGATCCACGGCCTGGACTTCGACGATACGCACCTGGCCAGCATCGTGCATCCCACCGCCGCCTGCCTGCCCTGCGCCCTGTCGTTCGGCGAGTCCCTCGGCGCCGACGGCCGCGCGCTGCTGGTGGCCTACGCCGCGGGCATGGAGACTGCCATCCGCGTCGGCGCCGCGGCCAAAGGCGGCTTCCATCACACCGGGTTCCACGCCACGGGCGTCGTCGCGCATTTCAGCGCCAGCGTGGTCGCGGCGCGGCTGCTCGGCCTGCCCGCCGAGGCGATCGTCGCCGCGCAGGGCATCGCCGCCAGCACCGCCGCCGGCGTGCAGGTGTTCCTGGAAGAAGGCGCCTGGACCAAGCGCCTGCATCCCGGCTGGGCCGCCGTCGCCGGCATCACTGCGGCGCGCCTGGCGCAGCACGGCTTCAAGGCGCCCACCCGGCCCTATGAGGGGCGGTTCGGCCTGTTCGAGACCCACCTGCAGCATCCCGCCGCGCCCATCGACCTGCCGGCGGAGCTGGCGAGCCTGGGCCAAGTCTGGGAACTGGCCGAAACCGCGATGAAGCCCTATCCGGTCTGCCACTTCATCCATGGCTGCGCCGATGCGGCGATCGAGCTGCACCGGCAGGTCCGCCCCGCCGACATCGCCCGCGTGGAAGCCTTCCTGCCCCGCGACACGATGCCGATCGTGGCCGAGCCGGCGGCGGCCAAGACCCGGCCCGCCAATGAGTACGAGGCGAAGTTCAGCGCCCAGTTCGTCGTCGCCACCTGCCTGCTGAAGGGCGCGTTCGGCCTGGCCGACCTGCAGCCCGGCGCCCTGGCCTGCCCGGCCATCCTGGACCTGGCCGGACGTGTCACCTGTGCCATCGACCCCGACTCGGCGTTCCCCACCTACTTCTCCGGCGGCGTGAAGCTGATGCTGCGCGACGGGCGCGAGATGTTCCGCCACGTCCACGTCAACAGCGGGGCGGGCGAGCGCGCCCTGACCGCGGACGGCGTGTCCGCGAAGTTCATGGCGTCCGCCACCATGACCGTGCCCCGGGACCAGGCCGAGCGCATCCGCGACGCGGTGCTGCAACTCGAGACGCACACGGTCGCCGACCTCGCCGCCCTGCTGCGCCTCGAGGCGCGGGGCCACTGACATCCCCATCGATCCCCAGTTCCTAGAGAGGCTTCCATGACAGACTATGATGTGATCGTCGTCGGCGCCGGCAACGCCGCCCTGGCTGCCGCCGTGTCGGCGCGGGAGAACGGCGCCGAGCGGGTGCTGGTGCTGGAGAAGGCCCCGCGCGAGATGCGCGGCGGCAACACGCACTGGAGCGGCGGTGTCCTGCGCTTCGCCTTCGACGACCCGCACGAGATCGGACCCCTGTTGCCGGGCGTGGAGGAGGAGTTCGAGAATTTCTATTCC
>JBBSIT010000330.1:0-5528 GCA_038231995.1 Acetobacterales bacterium
CACGGGTCGCGCGACCAGGCCTCCGCCGGGCCGGCGGGGAACACGTCGATGTGCCCGTTCAGCACCAGATGCGGGCTGCCCGACCCAAACGAGCCGACGATGTTGGGCCACTCCGGCTTCGCCGCACGGATCTCGGCCGGGACGCCATGCGCGCGCAGGTGGTCGAGCAGGAACGCGGTCGCCGCCCGGGTGTCGCCGGGCGGGTTCGGGCTGGCGACCGCGACGAAGGCGGACAGGAAGCGCACGAGATCGTCGCGGTCCCGCTCGATCCAGCCCAGGATCGTTTCCCGCATCGGCGTCTCCTTCTGCTAGACGCCGGGCGAGGCTGCTGCATAATCGGCACGGCGGCAATGCCAGTTCACCGAACGACGGCGAAGGAGTTCCCATGCATCTCACTCGGCGGGTCATGATGGGCAGCGCGCTCGCGTTGCCGGCCCTGCGCAGCGCACGGGCCGCACCTGGCGTGCTGCGCATCGGCATTGGCGCGTCGCTGAACAACCTCGACCCGATGCGGACCACGATCGGAGATGAGTACATCTACGGCAACCTGGTGTTCAACGGCCTGACCCGCATGCGCGAGGACCTGGTCGTCGAGCCCGACCTGGCGGAGAGCTGGACCTACAGCGACGACCTGACGCGCTGGACGTTCCGCCTGCGCCAGGGGGTGAAGTTCCACCACGGGCGGGAGATGGTGGCGGACGACGTCGTCGTGTTCTACCAGCGCCTGCTCGACCCCGCGAACAACGCGCCGTCGCGCAGCAACTACGACATGGTGGCAAGCGTGTCCGCGCCGGACGCCTACACCGTCGTGTTCGAGCTGAGCAGCCCTTACGGCGGCTTCGCGGATATCCTGTCGGACCGGCAGGTCAAGATCACGCCGCGGGACATGGTGGACCAGCTCTCCACCAGGCCGGTCGGCACCGGGCCGTTCCGGTTCGAGAGCTATACGCCCGGCGACCGCATGGTGCTGTCG
Organism: Acetobacterales bacterium; assembly: GCA_038231995.1. Classification (GTDB taxonomy): domain Bacteria; phylum Pseudomonadota; class Alphaproteobacteria; order Acetobacterales; family Acetobacteraceae; genus JBBSIT01. The sequence goes on from JBBSIT010000330.1 coordinate 974, forward strand.
CGCAACGCGGACTACTTCGAGCCCGGGCTGCCGAAGCTGGCCGGGGTGGAGCTGCGCATCATCCCGGAGATGTCGGTCAAGCTCGCGGCCCTGCAGTCCGGCGACATCGACGTCGTGTGGGACCTGCCATTGGACCAGGTGAAAGCCCTGGCCGGCCGATCCGGCTTGCGGGTGGAGAGCGTGCCGACCGCTTCGTGGGACGCGGCGATCATGAACAACCTGATCCCGCCGTTCAACGACCCCCGGGTGCGCCGCGCCTTCAACCTGGCCGTGGACAAGGCCGATATCGTCGAGCTGACCCTGTTCGGCCAGGGCGTGCCCACCATCAGCCCGATCCCGCCCACGCACCCGTTCTACGCCACTGACGCCGTGGTGCCGAAGACGGATCCGGCTGCGGCCCGCCGCCTGCTGGCCGAGGCCGGCCACCCCGACGGCGTGCGGGTGCCGATCATCGTCCCGGTCGGCCGCCCGGTGCGGGAGCGGCTGGGCGTCACCTTGCAGCAGTTGACCAAGCCCGCCGGGTTCGACTTGCAGGTGCAGCGCGTGCCGTTTGCCAGCTACAACGCGGAGGTGGCGGGCAAGGCGCCGCTCTACATCGACGGCTACTTCGCCCGCCCCACCATCGACACCAGCACCCACCCGTTCCTGCACTCCACCGGCAGCTGGAACGCCCGGCTCTGGCATTACAGCAACCCGGAGGTGGACCGGGCGCTGCAGGCCGCGCGGCTCACCGGCGACGCGGCGCAGCAGAAGCAGTACTACGTCGCCATGCAGAAGGCGCTGCTGGACGACCCGGCAGGCCTCATCGCCTACGCCGTCAACTTCGCCTGCGCCTACCGGGACGGCGTCGGCGGCGTGAAGACGCACCCGATGCGCTGGTTCGACCTGCGCAACGCCACCGCAGCCTGACCTCGGTCACGGGGCGCGCCGATGGCAGGCTTCGTCGCGCAGCGGCTGCTCGGCGTGCTTGGCGTTCTGCTGGCGATGTCGGTGCTGATCTTCGGCATCGTCCATGTCCTGCCCGGCAACGTGGCCTACACGATCCTGGGCGAGTACGCGACGCCCACGGCCGTAGCCACGCTGGAAGCCAAGCTGGGCCTGAACGACCCGCTGCCGCTGCAGTACTGGCGCTGGCTGAGCGGCATGCTGCGCGGCGACCTCGGCCGCTCGCTCGTCATGGACCGGCCGGCGGCGCCGGTGGTCCTGGACGCGCTGGGCCGCTCGGCCATCCTGGCCGGCACGAGCTTCGTGCTGGTGGCGACCTTTGGCATCGCGCTCGGCATCCACGCGGCCACGCACCGGGGCCAGCGGTCGGACCGCGTGCTGACCGGGGCGCAGTTCGTGTTCATCGCGGTGCCCGAGTTCTTCTGGGCCATCCTGGCCATCCTGGTGTTCGCGTCCTGGTTGCGGCTGCTGCCCGCGACCGGCTACGCGCCGCTCGGCGAGGCCGGCATCGCGGACTGGCTCGCCCACCTCGTGCTCCCCGTGACGGTGCTGACGCTCGGGCTGATCGCGCACATTTCCCGCCTGACCCGGTCCTCGATGATCGAGGTGATGGACAGCCGCTACGTGCTAGCGGCGCGGGCCAAGGGATTGCCCGAGCGGCTGGTGCTGTGGCGGCACGCCCTGCCCAACGCGCTGCTGCCCGCCATCACCATCCTGGCCGTGGACGCCGGCATCCTGATCGGCGGCATCGTGGTGGTGGAGACGGTGTTCGCCTTCCCCGGCCTGGGCCGTCTGCTGGTGTTCTCGATCGAGCACCATGATCTTCCACTTCTGCAAGCCGGCATGATGGTCGTCACTGCCATCTACGCGGTCGCGAACCTGCTGGCCGACCTGGCCTATGCCGCGCTGAACCCGCGCATCCGCTACGGCCGGGCCGCGGCGTGACCGCCACCACGTCTGGCCTCGCGATCCCGGCGCGGCGTGGGCCGGGCGTACTGGCCATCGGCGGCGCGGTGCTGCTGCTGGTGGCGGCGTTCAGCCTCATCGGCATCTGGGCCACGCCGTACGATCCCACCGTGTTCAGCGTGCGCGTGCGTTTCGAACCGCCTAGCGCGCTGCACCCATTCGGCACGGACGAGTTCGGCCGGGACGTGCTGTCCCGCGTCATGGCGGGCGGGCATGTCTCGCTCGCCATCGGCTTCGGCGCCATGGCCATCAGCCTGGCGCTCGGCGTGCCGCTCGGCCTGCTCGCCGCCTTTCACCGCGGCTGGGTCGAGGAGGCGATCATGCGGGCGGTGGACCTCGCCATCTCGCTGCCGCCGGTGCTGCTGGGCCTGCTCGTGCTCGCGGTGACGCCGCCGGGCCTGGGCAAGACCATCCTGGCCGTCGGGCTGGTGTATACGCCCATCTTGGTCCGGCTGACCCGTGCCGTGGCGCTCGGCTTGCTGGAGGAGGACTTCGTGCAGGCCGCCCGCGCCCGGGGCGAAGGCGCCGTGAGCATCCTGTGGCGCGAGATCCTGCCCAATGCGTGGCCCCCCATCATCGTGGAGTGCGGGCTGCGCGTCACGTTCGCCATCCTGCTCGGCTCGTCGCTCTCCTTCCTCGGGCTCGGGCCGCAGCCGCCCAGCAGCGAGTGGGGCCTGATGATCGCCGAGAGCCGGCAATTCCTGGACCAGGCGCCCTGGATCGGCCTGGCGCCCGGCCTGTGCCTGTGCGCGCTGCTGATCTCGGTCAACTTGGTCGGGGAGGGGCTGCGCGAGCGGCTCGACCCGCGCATGGCCGGGCGCGGACATGGTTGAGACCGAAGCCGGCGCCTTGCTGCGGAACCGGCCGGTGCCGGCGGGCGCGCCGATCCTGGTGGTGGATGGGCTCTCCGTCAGCTATCCCACCCCGCACGGCTGGCTCCGGGCATTGGACGATGTGTCGCTGTCCATCCCGGCGGGCAGCATCCTGGGGCTGGTGGGGGAGAGCGGGTCGGGCAAGTCCACGGTCGTGCTTGCCCTGCTCGGCCTGCTGGGTCCCACGGCGCGCGTCGGCGCCCGCCGGGCCGAGTTCGACGGCCAGGACCTGCTGCAAGGGGCCGCCGCGCTGCGCGGCCGCCGGGTCGGCGCGGTGTTCCAGGACCCCTCCGCCGCACTGAACCCGGCGCTGACCGTCGGGCTGCAGGTCGCCGAGCCCATGCTGCACCACCTGCGCCTGCCCCGGGCCGAGGCCTGGGCGCGCGCGACCGCCCTGCTGGCGGAGATGGGCATTCCGCGCGCGCCCGAGATCATGCGCGCCTACCCGCACCAGCTCTCCGGCGGGATGAAGCAGCGCGTGGTGATCGCCTCCGCCCTCGCGGCCGAGCCGGACCTGCTGCTGCTGGACGAGCCGACCACGGCGCTGGACGTGACAGTCGAAGCGCAGATCCTCGACTTGCTGGACGGCCTGCGCCGCAGCCGCAACCTGTCGATGCTGCTGGTCAGCCACAATCTCGGCATCGTGGACCGATTGTGCGACCGGGTCGCCGTGCTCTACGCCGGCCGCACCGCCGAGGACGGCCCGGCGGCCGAGGTGCTGGACCGCCCGCGCCACCCCTACACATCAGGCCTGCTGGCGGCGCTGCCGCGGCCGGACCAGGCGCATCCCGGCCGCCTCGCCCCCATCCCGGGCGGGCTGCCGGACCTGACCGCCCCCGACCCCGGCTGCAACTTCCGCCCGCGCTGCCCCTATGCGGCCGAAGGATGCAACGCGCCGCAGGTGCTGCGCCCGCTCGGCCCCGGGCACCTCGCGCGCTGCCACCGCGCGGAGGACGTGGCGGACCTGGCCTGGCCGCGGCCGGCGGCGCCCGCCGCACCAGCGCCACCGGCCGTGGGCGCATCGCTCATCGAGGCGCAGGAGCTGTCCCGCAGCTTCGGCGGCGCTGGCCTGCTGGCCCGGCTGGCCGGCCGCGGCGCGCAGCCCGTGCTGGCAGTGGACAGGGTATCGATCGAGGTCCGCCCCGGCGAGGTCCTGGGGCTGGTGGGGGAGAGCGGGTGCGGCAAGAGCACCCTGGGCCGGCTGCTGCTGCGGCTGGTGCGGGCGGATGCCGGGCGGCTGCTGTTCGACGGCGTGCCCGTGGGAGACGTGCCGGACCTCGCGTTCCGCCGCCGGACCAGCATCGTGTTCCAGAACCCCGACACCTCGCTCAACCCGCGCCAGACCGTGGACGCCCTGCTGCGCCGGCCGCTCGCGCGTTTCGGCCTGGCGCACGGCGCGGCGGCGACCGCGGAGATAGCGCGGTTGCTGGAGTTAGTGCGCTTGCCCGCCGGATACGCCGCCCGGTATCCGCACCAGCTCTCCGGTGGGGAGAAGCAGCGCATCGGCATCGCCCGCGCCTTGGCCGCCAAGCCCGACTTCCTCGTCTGCGACGAGGCGGTCTCGTCGCTCGACGTGTCGGTGCAGGCGGCGGTGCTGAACCTGCTGCGGGACCTGCGCGACGAGCTAGGCGTGGCCTACCTGTTCATCAGCCACGACATCGGCGTGATCGCCCATATCGCCGACCACGTGGCTGTGATGTATCGCGGCGCGCTGATGGAGCTGGGGCCGGTCGGGGTCGTGCTGCGGCCGCCCTACCATCCCTACACGGAGG
>JBBSIT010000331.1:0-5527 GCA_038231995.1 Acetobacterales bacterium
ATAGGCCCGGCTGCTTGTCCGGCCGCAGCTCCTCCGGCTGATCGCGGCAGTCCGGCGGCTCATCGTTCACGATGCTGCCGAAGGCGCGCCACTCCCGCAGCGCGATGCCGACCGCGTTGGCGCGCGCGAACGGCTCGAACGGACGCTTGGCGTAGTCCGGCACATGCAGGTCCGGCGCCACGAACTCGGCGCGCGCGACGGTCGCGGAGGGGCTCGGCGCGGGAGCGGCGCAGGCGGCCAGGAGCGCTGTGAGCAGCAGCGGAGCGAAGGGGAGGGGGTTCATCGGCGCCCAGCGATGGCACGGTTCTCCAGCCGGCTCAACAGCCGCACCACCGGCCAGAGCATCACGAAATAGAGCACCGCCGCCACCACGACAGGCGTCGCGTTGTAGGTCACGCTCTGCGCCTGCCGCGCCTGGAACAGCAGCTCCGGCAGCGCCACCACGCTCGCGATGCTGGTCAGCTTCACCACTTCCAGCGTGTTGGACACCAGGTCCGGCATGACGTTCCGCACGGCCTGCGGCAGCACCACGTAGGCCATCGCCTGTAGCCGGGTCAGCCCCGTGCTGCGCGCCGCCTCCGTCTGACCCGGCGGCACAGACTCGATCCCCGCCCACAGCACCTCGCCGTAATAGGCGCCCGTGTTGAGGAAGAAGCCGATCGCCACGCAGCCGAACGCCCCCAGCTCGATGCCGGCGAACGGCAGCCCGGCATACAGGAACACGAGCAGCACCAGCGGCGGCACGGCGCGAAAAAAGTCGACCCACGCCACCAGCGGCCAGCGCACCGCCGGGTGCCGCACGGTGGAGAGCAGCGCGAGCAGCAGCCCGCCGAGCGCGCCCAACGGCACCACCATGAGCGACAGTCCCACCGTCGTCAGCAACCCGCTCCACAAGATCGGCCAGGCGGCCGCGGCGATCGCAGGGTTGAGGAACAGCTCCGTCACGCGCGGAACCGCGTCTCGATCCATCGCCCAAATGCTACGACGGGCAGGAACAACACGAGGTAGGCGGCCGCCCCGAGCGTGAGCGGGGAGGGGTTGGAGCTGAACGACACGGCGCTCTGCGACTGCGCCAGGATTTCCGAGACCGCCACGACCGAGCCGAGCGCCGTCCCCTTGGTGATCGCGATGGTCCGATTGGTCAGCGGCGGGATGGTGATGCGCAGCGCCTGCGGCAGCACCACCCAGCCCAGCGTCTGCGCGAAGCCGAGCCCGGTCGAGCGCGCCGCCTCCCATTGCCCGCGCGGCACCGCCATCAGCCCGGCCCAGAAGATCTCCTCCGCGAACGCCATCAGCACGAGCGACAGGCTCGCCCAGGTCGCGACGAACCCGGACGGCGTGATGCCCGCGCCGGGCAGTCCGAAATACAGCAGCACGATGATGACGAGCGGCGGCAGCGCCCGGAACAGGTCCACCGCGAAGATGATGACCCAGTTGAGCGGACGCACCCCGAGGCTGCGCACCAGCGCCAGCACGAGCCCGGCCGCCAACCCGGTCAGGACGATGAGCAGCGCCAGCTCGACCGTGAGCACGAAGCCGCTCGCGATGTCCGGCAGGTAGCGCGCCATCACCCCACGATCGAGGAACGTCGCCGCGAACCGGTCCCAGCCGCTCAACTCAATGCCGCTGTATCTGGCTGATGAACGCCTGCGTCCGCTCGTGCCGGGGCGCGCCGAACATCGCCTCGGGTGCGCCCTCCTCCACCACGGCGCCATCGGCCATGAACACCACCCGGTCCGCCGCCGCCCGGGCGAAGCCCATCTCGTGGCTCACCACCACCATCGTCATCCCGCTCTCGCGCAGGCTGCGCATCACGGCCAGCACGCTGCCCACCAGCTCCGGATCGAGCGCGCTGGTCGGCTCGTCGAACAGCATCACCCGCGGCTCCAGCGCTATGGACCGCGCGATCGCCACCCGCTGCTGCTGCCCGCCCGAGAGCTGCGACGGCATGTGCCCGGCCCGGTCCGCCAGCCCCACCCGGTCCAGCGCCGCCAGCCCGGTCGCATCCGCCTCCCGCCGCGGCCGCACCGCCACCTTGCGCAGCGCCAGCGTCACGTTGCCCAGCGCCGTCATCCCCGGGTAGAGGTTGAACGACTGGAACACCATGCCGATGCGCTGCCGCGCCCGGTTCAGGTCGGTGCGCCGGTCCAGCATGTCGATCCCATCGACCACGACCGACCCAGCGCTCGGCTGCTCCAGCCGGTTCAGGCAGCGCAGCAGCGTGGACTTGCCCGAGCCGGACGGGCCGATGACGAACACCAGCTCCCGCTCCGCCACCGCCAGGTCAATGCCGCGCAGCACATGCAGCGCGCCGAAATGCTTGTGCAGGCCGCGCGCCTCCACGATCAGGCCCATGAGCCTACTTGCAGGCAAGCTCGTGCGGCGTCGGGTCGTAGCCCGGCATGCCCGGCACGCCGAAGCCTGGCTGCACCACCCGCTCCAGGTCGTCGGCCGCCGGCGCCTCCCCGAACCATTTCTCGCTGAGCTTCGCCACGGTGCCGTCCTGCTTCATGCATTCCAGCGCCATCTCGACCTGGTTGCGCAGCTCGGCATTGTCCTTGCGGAACGGCGCTGCCCACTGCGCCCGGGTCTCGCGGATGGTGAAGTCCGGCACGAAGCCCGGCACCCGTGTCGCCGCGTATTTCACCACCGTGTTGCCCGCCAGGTTGGCATACGCGCGCCCGGCCATCACGGCCTGCACCGCGTCCGTGTTGCTGTCATAGGCCTGGAAGGTGAAGCCCAATCGGTCCGCGTTCTCCCGCGCCCAGATGTCGTAGGCGCTCCCCTTGTTCACCGTGATCGCCTTGCCCTTGAGGTCCTCGAGCGAGGTGATCGGCGCCGACCCGCGCTTGATGCCGAACTGATAGGCGGTCCAGAGGTAACCTTCTGCGAACAGCAGGTTCTCCGCCCGCTCCCGCGTCACCGTCGTTGGCGCCGCCAGGAAATCATAGCGCCCCGCGTTCAGCGCCGGGATCAGCCCGGAGTACCCCGCGCTGTCGATGGTGATCTCCCGCCCCATGCGCCGCGCTATCTCGGTGAACAGGTCCACGTTGAACCCCTCGACGCCGCCCCCGAGCTTCGGCATCGCGTGCGGCGCGAAGGTGCCGTCCACCGCCGTTCGCAGCGGCGGCTGCCCCGTTTGAGCCCCGGCAGGCGACGCGAGAAGTGCAGCTATGACGAGCAGCGAACGGGTCAGCATGGCGTGTTTCCCGAGACTGTCATCGGGCGACATGCAAGCCCGGGGCCGGCCCCGGCGCAAGCGCGGCTCGAGCCAGATCGGGAAACAATCCCCGCAATCCTTCCTCTGTCGCGTCGCACAGCCCGCGCTCCGTGATTAACCCGCTCACCAGCCGCGCCGGCGTCACGTCGAACGCCGGGTTGGCGGCCGGGCTGCCCGGCGGGATAACCCGCACGGTGGCAACTGCGCCGTCCCGCCCGAGGCCGGTCAACATCGCCACTTCGTCCGGGTCGCGCTCCTCGATCGGGATCTCGGCCACGCCGTCCGACACCGTCCAGTCGATCGTGCTGCTCGGCCCCGCCACCCAGAACGGCACCCCGTTGTCCCGCGCCGCCAGCGCCTTCAGGTAGGTGCCGATCTTGTTGGCCACGTCCCCGGTGCGCGTCACCCGGTCGGTGCCTACGATGCACAGGTCCACGCGCCCGTGCTGCATCAGGTGCCCGCCCGCGTTGTCCGAGATGACGGTGTGCCCCACCCCGTGCTGCCCCAGCTCCCACGCGGTCAGCGCGGCGCCCTGGTTGCGCGGCCGCGTCTCGTCCACCCACACATGCACCGGCAACCCGGCGTCATGTGCCTTGTACACCGGCGCCAGCGCCGTGCCCCAATCGACCCCGGCGAGCCATCCGGCGTTGCAGTGGGTCAGCACGTTGACGGGCCGGCCTGGGTTAGCGTCGGCCGCCTCGCGGATCAGCGCCATGCCGTGCACGCCGATGCTCTCGTTGCGCCCCATGTCCTCCTCGGCAATGCGCCCGGCCTCGTCGTAGGCGACACGCACGCGGTCCGCCGGCAGGGTGTTGCGCAGCCGGGTCAGCATGCGGTCGAGCGCCCAGCGCAGGTTGATGGCGGTCGGCCGCGTGGCCGCGAGCAGCGTCGCCGCATGCTCCATCGCCTCGGTGCCGGAGTCCTCGCGCAGCGCCAGCGCCATACCGTAGGCCGCGGCGGTGCCGATCAGCGGCGCGCCGCGCACCTGCATGGAGCGTATAGCATGGGCCGCATCGCGCAACCCGGTGATCCCGACGATCTCCAGCGCCCAGGGCAGCCGGGTCTGGTCGATGATGCGCACGGACCAGCCATCTTCGGGATCGACCCAGATCGTGCGGTGCGGGATGCCGTTGATGCGTATGGCGCGATCCTCAGATGCGTTGGTGCAGCACGCACACCAGGGTGAACAGCCGCCGCGCCGTCTCGTGGTCGATCGCGACCTTGCCGTCCAGCCGCTCGATCAGCAGCGCCGCGCCCTCGTTGTGCAGCCCGCGCCGGCCCATGTCGATGGCCTGGATGCGCTCGCCGCGCCCTTCCTCGATCGCCTTCATGTGGCTATCGACCAGCATCTGGTAGTCCTTGAGGAGCCCCCGGAACGGCCCGAGCGCGAGGCCGATGGCGACCAGCGGCGCATCGGCCGGGTCGCGCACGTCGAACACCAGCCGCCCCTCGAACACGGACAGCCGCAGCACGAACGGGCCGGTCAGGCCGCGCGGCGCGAAGCTGTTCTCCGCCTGCAGGTCAGCGACGGCCTGCGCCCGGTCCGCCTCCTGCACCGGGGAGAGCCGGGTCAGCGCCTCGCCCTCCAGCACGACACGGCTCAGGCTGGTGGCCGCCGCAGGGCTCACTCGTCGTCCGATTTCAGCAGGCCGAGCTTCAGCATGAGCCCGAGGGTCGCGCCCTTCACCGGCCGCAGCAGCACGAGGCACATGACCAGCGAGAGCGGCAGCCAGATCGCCGCGTGCACCCAAAGCTCCGGCTGATAGGCGCGCTCGACCAGGAACATCACGGGCACGAGCAGGTGGCCGACGATGAAGATGGTGAAGTAGGGCGGCGCGTCATCGGCCCGCACGCTGCCCAGCGGCGCGCCGCACGCAACGCATTGCGGCACGATGCTCAGGTAGCCGTTGAACGCATGCGTCTGCCCGCACGCCGGGCAGCGGCCCAGCGCGCCGCGCCAGAGCGCCGTGAAGAACGGCGGCACCGGCCACGGCGGCAGCGGCGGCGAGCGGTCCGGCTGCCACCGGATGGGAGGGGTCTGGTTGGGCAGGGCTGGCGCCTTCCGTGGCGGAGTTGCATGCGTCGCGAGCGTTGCTTGATGCATAACTTGATCCTGGGGGCCTCGCGGTCAACAGTTACCTCATGCCTCGCATCCTCGTCATCAACCCCAACGCCTCGCAGGCCTGCACTGCGGGGATCGACGCGGCCCTCGCCCCGTTCCGCTTTCCCGGCGGCCCGGCGCTCGACGTCGTCGGCCTGCCCGACGGCCCGCCCGCCGTGCTGACCTGGCGCGACTGGCACGCCGCG
>JBBSIT010000332.1:0-5526 GCA_038231995.1 Acetobacterales bacterium
GCCGGGTTGCTGTTCCTGCTCGTGCGGCGCCTGCTGAACGACTGGGCCGCCCGCCGGGCCGGCCCCTTGCTGGAGCGGATACGGCCGGGGCTGGAGCGCGACGGGTTCAACGGCCTGCTCGCGCTCCGGCTGCTGCCCATCGTGCCGTTCTGGCTCATAAATCTCGCGGCGCCGCTCGCCGGCATGCGGCTCGGCCCGTTCCTGCTCGCGACGGCCTTCGGCATCGCGCCGGCCACCGCGGTGTTCGCCTCGATCGGCGCGGGCGTCGGCGGAGCGCTGGCGGCCGGGCAGCAGCCCGGGCTGTCCACGGTGCTGCAGCCCAGCGTGCTCGTGCCGCTGCTCGGCCTGGCGGCCCTCGCTCTCGCCCCCGTGGCCTGGCGGCATTGGAGAGCGCGGCATGGCTGACCAGGACCTCGTGGTGATCGGCGCCGGGTCCGCCGGCCTGTCCGTCACGAACGTCGCCGCCCGGCTCGGACTGCGCGTCACGCTGATCGAGCGGGCGCGCATGGGCGGGGACTGCCTCAACGCCGGGTGCGTGCCGAGCAAGGCGCTGCTGGCGGCCGGGCATGCGGCGCAGGCGGCGCGCCGGGCCGCGCAGTACGGCGTCCGGCTACCGGCGCCCGGCATAGACTGGGCCGCCGTCCGCGCCCATGTGCATGGCGCCATCGCCACGATCGCGCCGGCCGACTCCGAGGAGCGTTACCGCGCGCTCGGCGCCACGGTGCTGCGCGCCGACGCCGCGCTGACCGGGCCGCGCACCGTCGAGGCCGGCGGACACCGCATCGAGGCGCGGCGCATCGTGCTCGCGACGGGGAGCCGGCCCGTCGTGCCTGACATCCCCGGCCTGGACGGGGTGCCCTATCTCACCAACGAGACGCTGTTCGAGCTGAACGAGCAGCCCGAGCACCTTCTGATCCTGGGCGGCGGGCCGATCGGCCTCGAGATGGCGCAGGCCCATGCCAACCTCGGCTGCCGCGTGACGATCATCGAGCGCGGGCGCGTGGGATCGCACGAGGACGCGGAGTTGGCCGGGCTGCTGCGGAATGCGCTGGTGGCGGAGGGTGTCGTCATCCGCGAGGGCGCGCGGGTCGTCGCGGTCGAGCCCGGGCCGGTCCTCGTGCTGGAAGGCGGCGAGCGCATCGCCGGCAGCCACATATTGGTAGCTGTCGGGCGTCGGCCGATCCTGGATGGGCTGGGGCTGGAGGCGGCGGGGGTGCAAGCCTCCGAGCGCGGCATCGCGACGGATGCCGGGCTGCGCTCGCTCACCAACCGCCGCGTGTTCGCCGCCGGCGACGCCGCTGATCCGGCGGGCATCGGGCCGCGCTACTTCACCCATGTCGGCAGCTACCACGCCGGGCTGCTCGTGCGCCGGATGATGTTCCGCCTGCCTGCGAAGGTGGACTACAGCGCCCTGCCCCGCGTGACCTACACCGACCCGGAGCTGGCGCAGGTCGGGATGACGGAGCAGGAGGCGCGGGACGCCGGGCACGCGCCGCAGGTGCTGCGCTGGACGTTGGCCGAGAACGACCGCGCCATCGCCGAGGGCCGGACCGGCGGCTTGGTCAAGCTGGTGGCCGACCGGCACGGCACGCTGCTGGGCGCCGGCATCCTGGCGCCCCATGCGGGCGAGATGCTGGATGCCTGCACGCTCGCGATCGGCGGAAGCGCGTCCCTGCGCGCGCTGGCGGAGATGATCGTGCCCTATCCGACCCGGTTCGAGGCGGTCAAGCGCGCGGCTGGCAACCTTTATGCGCCCAAGCTGTTCTCTACCGCGGCGCGAACGGTCGCGCAGGTGTTCGCTCGCCTACCCTGATAATTGGACCATGGACAAAGCAGAGGCGTAGTTGATGGAGAGGTTCGCACTCTGGCTGTCGGCGCTCGCCGTGGCGGCGGTATTCGGGGGGTGCAGCGCCGTGCTGGCCCTCATGGGCGTCGGCGTACCGTTCCTGCTGGCCGCCCTCGGCGTGTCGGTCCTCGCCGGCGGGGCGCTCTACGCGGCGCTCCGCATGTGGGCCGTGCGTCAGCGCGAGGTGCTCCCCGAGACGCGCCCGCCGGAGCCGCCGGATGCTGGCCGCGACCAGGTCCTCGCTGCGGAAGTGGACGCCGCGACCGCCACCCTGCGGCACGACCTGCGCGGCGCGCTCTCGCCCGCGCTGCTCATGGCCGATCGGCTCACCACCAACCCGGACCCGGCCGTGCGGCGCGCCGGCGAGGTCGTCGTGCGCTCGATCGACCGCGCGACGGCGCTGGTCGCGCGGAAAGACCCGGGCGGCTGACCGCTTCCCTACTCCTCCTGCCTCTCCCCGAACTCCACGTCGCGATGGACGTGGACCGACATCAGCAGGCCGATGCCGAACATCACGGTCAGCATGGCCGACCCGCCGTGGGAGACGAGCGGCAAAGGCACGCCGCCGACCGGGATCGCGCCCATGACCATGGCGACGTTGACGAACACGTACATGAAGAAGTTGGTGGAGATGCCGAGCGCGACCAGCCGGCCGAACTGATTGCGGCAGCGCAGCGCGATCAGCATCCCGCCCAACACGATGCAGGCCAGCAAGGCGAGCAGCGCCAGGCCGCCCACCAGGCCGAACTCCTCGGCGAGCGTCGTGAAGATGAAGTCGGTCTGCTTCTCCGGCAGGAAATTGAGGTGCCCCTGCGTGCCCTGCAGGAAGCCCTTGCCCCACAGCCCGCCCGACCCGAGCGCGATCTTGGACTGGATGATGTTGTAGCCGGCGTCGAGCGGGTCGCTCTCCGGGTTGAGGAACACGTCGATGCGCGCCCGCTGGTAGTCCCGCAGGTGCCCGTAGGCGAACTGCGCCACGAACGGGATGGGCACCGCGACGAGCGCCATCACCCACCAGCGCAGCCCGGCCGCCATGAACACGGCGGCGCCGACGATGCCGAGGATCACCGCGGTCCCGAGGTTCGGCTCCTTCAGGATCAGCACGACCGGCACGAGCACGACGAGCGCGGCCGGCGCCAGGAACAGCGGGTTGCCCATGCGCTCCCAGGAGGCGCGATGGAACAAGCTGGCCAGCGCCAGCACCACGCCGATCTTGGCGAGCTCGCTCGGCTGGAGCTGCAGCCCGCCGATCTCGATCCAGCGCTGCGCGCCCTTGCCCACGTGGCCCATGTGCAGGACGAGTATGAGCAGCAGCACGGCGGCGCCATATACCACCCAGGACAGCCGGGCGATCAGCCGGATGTCCACCAGGGCGATGCACAGCATCATCACCAGCGCAAAGCCGAAGCGCAGGATGTGGCGCGACGCATACGGCTCCGCCGAGCCGCCGGCGGCGGAGTAGAGCGCCACGTAGCCGACGCTCGCCAGCGCGCACAGCAGCAGCACGTACAGCCAGCTTATGCGCATCAGCTTGGCCGTCAGCCCGAAGTTCGGCTCGGCGCGGAGCAGCCGGCGTTCCGCGATCACGGTCGCGTAGCCTGCGAAGCGATCATAGCGTCCTGCCCTCGGCGACGCGCGCGCCCGGCGCTTCCCGGCGGCCGGCCGGATCGCGGGTCAGCACGTCGATCATGATGTCCCGCCCCACCGGCGCCGCCGCCGCCGCCCCGGCGTTGCCGTGCTCCACCACGACCGACACGGCGTAGCGCGGCGCGTCGTACGGCGCGTAGCACACGAACAGCGCGTGCGGCCGCAGCTCCCACGCCAGGTTCTCCGACTTGAAGCCGCGCTCCCGCTGCTCGCGCGACACGCGGCGCACCTGGGTCGAGCCGGTCTTGCCCGCCATCTGCACGCCCGTGCCCGGCATGCGCGCGACCGACGCGGTGCCGCCGGCCTCGTTGACCACCGCCCACATGCCCTCGCGCTGGATCTGCAGCGCGCGCTCGGGGATGCCGAGGCTCGGCCAGTCGGCCGCCGCCGCCCCGCGCTGCAGCACGCCGCCGAGCGAGCGGGTGAGGTGCGGCTGCACCGCCCGCCCCGTGGCGAGGCGCGACGCGTAGGTGGCCAGCGCCAGCGGCGTCGTCTGCACGAAGCCCTGGCCGATGCCGCAGCTGATGGTGTCGCCGATGTTCCACGCCTTGCCCTGCGCCATGCGCCAGGCGCGCGTCGGGATCAGGCCTTTGCGCGCGCCGGGCAGCTCGATGTCGAGGTCCACCCCGAGGCCGAGCTTGTTCGCGGTGGCGGCCACGCGGTCGATCCCGGTCCGGCGCGCGACCTCGTAGAAATACACGTCGCAGCTCTGCTTGAGGGCGTTGCGCATGTCCATGCCGCCGTGGCCGCCCTTCCGCCAGCAATGGAACCGCGTGTCGCCGATGTCGAAGTGGCCGGGGCAACTCACCACGTCGTCGGGTGAGATCACCCGCGCCTCCAGCCCCGCCAGGGCTACGGCCATCTTGAAGGTGGAGCCGGGCGAGTAGATGCCCGCCACCGCCTTGTTAATCAGCGGCGCGCGGCGGTTGCGCGTCCACTCCATCCATTGCGCCTGGCTGACGCCCGAGTTGAACAGGTTGGGATCGAAGGACGGGTTGGTCGTCATCGCGAGGACCTCGCCGTTGCGGCAATCCATCACCACGGCCGACGCGCTCTCCTCTCCCAGGCGCTTCAGCACGTAATGCTGCAGCGCCATGTCGATCGTGAGGCCCACGTCCTGGCCCGGCGTGCCCTCCGTCCGGTCCAGCTCGCGGATCACCCGGCCGACGGAGTTCACCTCCATCTGCACGGCGCCGGCCCGCCCGCGCAGGCGCTCGTCGTGGAACCGCTCCATCCCGGCGCGGCCGATGCGGATGCCGGGCAGCGCCAGCATGGGTTCCTCACCCACATCGTCCTCGTTGGGGGGTGCTACGTAGCCCACGACGTGGGCGAGCGCCGGGCCGTGCGGGTAGAGCCGGGTGGTGCCCACATCGACCAGGATGCCGGGCAGGTCGGGGGCGTTCACCTCGATCCGCGCCATGTCCTCCCAGGTCAGGAACTCGCGCAGGACCATGGGCACGAAGCGGCGCCGGCGCTTCAGCTCCCGCTTGATGCGGGCGCGCTCGTGGTCGGCCAGCGGCACGATGCGGCTGAAGGTGTCGAGCGTGGCGCCTACGTCGGCCGTCTGCTCGGCGATGAGCAGCGCGCGCCAGTTCAGCCGGTTGCCGCCGACGACGACGCCGAACCGGTCCAGCACCCGCCCGCGCTGCGGCGCGATCAGCCGGGCGCTGATGCGGTTGGTCTCGGCGAGGGTCGAGTATTTCTCGCCCTCCAGGATCTGCACCGAGTACAGCTTGGCCGACAGCGCGCCGAGCACGCCGAGCTGCCCCGCGCCGAGCAGCAGGGCGCGGCGGGTGAACACGCTGGTTTGCTTCCCTTCGCGCCTCACGCCCGCCCCTGCTTCACGCCCGGTCCGGGTCGGCCAGCCCGCGATGTGCGCGGGTGAACAGCGCCGCCAGCGCCGGATACAGCGCGGCCGACAGCACGAACCGAAGCAGCGCCGCATCCGGCGGCATCAGGCGGACCATGAGCAGGCTCGTCAGCAGTCAGTCGAGCGCCGCGGCGCCCGCCGCCATGCCCACGAACGCCAGCCA
>JBBSIT010000333.1:0-5518 GCA_038231995.1 Acetobacterales bacterium
ATCTGCCGCGTGCCGACCTCGAACGACACCCCGCCGAGTGCTACGATCCCGCCGAACCGCACGGCGACGCCCGACAACTGCAGCAGCGGACGGGGCTGCTGGCAGGCGTTCGCGGCAGCGCCTGGCGCCGGGTCAGGAAATGCGGCGACTGCGCCGGTGTCCATCCTGCTCCCGCCCGTCAGGCCGGGCCAGGACGGATGGGCAGCGCTCTCGCCGCCTCGCACGGATGTTCCACGTTCACTCCCTATGGCCTTGGAACGCGCTGAGCCGCGCGTGCCCGCGCGGCGCGCATTGCAGGAATGCTATAGCCGCCGGGCAGCCGGTTCAAGCGGGGCAGGAAGGCGTCGCCGCGCCGGGGCTGATAGCTTTCAGGCCTTGCCGAAGCTGCGCGGGGCCACGGGCGACCCGGTGCGGCCGCCGTCCACCACGTAATGCGCGGCGGTCACGCTGCTGGCCATGTCGGAGCACAGGAACAGCACCACGTCAGCGACATCGTCCACCGTGGCGTAGCGGCCGAGCGGGATGCTCGCCCGATAGCGCGCCCCGGCCGCCTCGTGGTCGCCGGGATTCGACTGCTCCATGAGCGACTGGATCATCCGCGTGTCGGTCGGCCCGGGGCACACCGCATTGACCCGCACCCCAGAGGCGCCCACCTCGCCGGCCGCGGTGCGGGTGAGGCCGAGCACCCCGTGCTTGGACGCAACGTAGGCCGACAGGCCCGGCGAGCCCGCGAGCCCGGCGGTCGAGGCGGTGTTGACGATCGCCCCGCGCCCCTGGCGCAGCATTACCGGCAGCACATGGCGCAGGCCGAGGAACACGCCCTTCAGGTTCACCGCGATCACGGCGTCGAACACCGCCTCGTCGTATTCCGCGGTAGGGACCACCTTGCCCTCGATGCCCGCGTTGTTGAAGAAGCAGTCGATCGCGCCGAATGCGTCCAGCGCAGACTGCACGTAGCTCTGCACGTCGGCGGAGCGGGTCACGTCGGCAGCCACGAAGCGTGCGTCGCCGCCCCCCTGCCGGATGGAAGCGGCCGCCCCCTCGCCGCCCGCCTCGTCGCGGTCCACGACGACGACGCGCGCCCCGCCTCGCGCGAAGCCCTGCGCCGCCGCCCGCCCGATGCCGTTCGCGCCGCCGGTGACCAGCGCCACCTTGCCGGTGAAATCCATGCCCTGCTCCCCCCTACGTCGCCGTGTAGCCGCCATCGACCGTCATCGCCGTGCCCGTGACGAAGGCGGCGCGGTCCGAGCACAGCCAGGCCACCGCCTCCGCCACCTCGTCCGCGCTTCCGAGCCGCTTCATCGGCACGGTCGCCATGATCTGCGCCCCGCGGCGCGCCATGGACTCGGCGATCATCGGCGTCTCGATGTAGCCGGGGCACACCGCGTTGACCCGCACGCCGGCCGCGGCAGGGTCGATCGCCGCCGCCTTCGTCAGTCCCACGACTCCGTGCTTCGCCGCCACGTAGGCGCCGGAGCCCAGCAACCCCACCAGCCCGGCGATCGAGGCGGTGTTGACGATCGCGCCGCCGCCTTGGCGCTCCATCTGCGCGAGTTCGTGCTTCATGCACAGCCACACGCCGGTCAGGTTGACCGCCAGCATGCCTTCCCAGGCCCGTTGCGACAGGTCGCCCACCCGCTGCCCACCCGATCCCAAGGCGGCAGGGGCGATGCCGGCATTGTTGAACGCGCAGTCCAGCCGGCCCCAGGCCGATACCGCGGCGGCGACCATCGCCTCGACCTCCGCGCTGTTGGTCACGTCCGCCGCCATGGCCCGGGCCTCGCCGCCCGCGTCGCGGATCATGCGCGCCGTCTCCTCGGCGCCGGGGCCGGGCAGGTCGGCGACCAGCACGCGCGCGCCCTCGCGCGCCAGGACCAGGGCCGTCGCTCGGCCGATCCCGGACGCCCCGCCCGTCACCAGCGCGGCCTTGCCCGCCAGCATCCCGGCCATCAGACGAGGCGCCAGGCGTCGCGCAGCGCCGCAGCCGCATATTGCAGCACTGCGTCGCCCGAGACGATCACGCGGCCCATGGTCAGCATCCCGTGGATCTGGTCGGCGAGGTGCAGCGCCGCGACGCGCACGCCCTCCGTCTCCAGCCGCTCCGCATAGGCGCGGCCCTCGTCGGCCAGCGGATCATGCGCGACCGTCAGCACCAGAGCCGGCGGCGTGCCCGCCAGGCTCTCCGCCCGCAGCGGTGAGGCGCGCCAATCCAGCCGCTGCCCGGCATCGGGGGTGTAGTGGTCCACGAAGTAGCGCATCGTCGCCGCCGTGAGCGGCACGCCCTCGGTGATCCGCGCGTAGGAGCCCGACGCCATGGCGAGGTCCACCGCCGGGTAGAGCAGGAGCTGGAACACCGACGCCGGCGCCGCCCCGTCCCGCCCCATGATGGCGAGCACGGCGGCGAGGTTGCCCCCTGCGCTGTCGCCTCCCACGGCGATGCGGGCGGGATCGACGCCCAGCGCCTCTGCGTGCCCGGCCACCCAGGTCAGGGCAGCGGCCGCGTCATCGACGGCTGCGGGGAACCGGTGCTCGGGCGCCAGCCGGTAATCGACGGCGATCACCCGGCAGGCCGCCAGGTTCGCCAGCCGGCGGCAGACGCCGTCATGGCTGTCGAGATCACCGATCACCCAGCCGCCGCCGTGCAGGTACAGCAGGCCGGGCAGCGCGCCGGCATCCGAGGTCCCCATGCCGCGATACAGCCGCAGCGGCAGCGGTCCGCCCGGACCGGGGATGGACAGATCACGCGTCTCGGCCACCTCGTCCGGGAGCGGCTGCAGCACGGCGCGGCTGGCTGCGTAGGCCTGGCGCGCCTCGGCCGGCGACAGCGTCTCGAACGCCGGGCGCCCGGCCGCGCGCACCAGCTCCAGCAATCTCTCGGCGTCCGGGTGCAGTGCAGGCATGCCAACGCCTCGTGCTGTCGTGTCGAAGGTCGGCTCATACAATTCGCATCCAGGCCCCAGCGCAAGCCGGTGGTCCCGCTGACCGTCCGCCGCGATCGGGCCATCAACTGCCGCGATCAGACCATTAGGCAGCAGGCTGGTCCGTGCTAGATTACGGCGATGACACGGTTCTCCTCCCTCTCCCTCGCCCGCGAGGCGCTGCGCGGGCACACCGGCTGGGACCAGCAGTGGCGCTCCCCCGAACGCCCCGCGGCCGAGTACGACGTCGTCATCATCGGCGGCGGCGGGCATGGGCTCGCGACCGCCTATTATCTCGCCAAGGAGCACGGCATCCGCCGGGTCGCGGTGCTGGACAAAGGCTGGATCGGCGGCGGCAACACCGGGCGCAACACCACTATCATCCGCTCCAACTACCTGTTCCCCGAGAGCGCCGCGCTCTACGACCACGCGGTCAAGCTGTGGGAGGGATTGTCCTCCGAGCTGAACTACAACGTCATGTTCAGCCCGCGCGGCGTCATGATGCTGGCCCACACCGTGCACGACGCGCAGAGCGTCCGCCGGCACGTCCATGCCAACCGCCTCGCCGGCGTGGACAACGAGTGGCTGACGGCCGAGCAGGCGCAGGAGTACTGCCCGCCGCTCGATATCTCGCCCGACGCCCGCTATCCCGTCTGCGGCGCCGCCCTGCAGCGGCGCGGCGGCACCGCCCGGCATGACGCCGTGGCCTGGGGCTTCGCCCGTGCGGCGAGCGCCATGGGGGTGGATATCGTGCAGGACTGCGAGGTGACCGGCATCGACCGGGATGCCGCCGGCGCGGTCAGCGGCGTGCAGACCACCCGCGGCGCGGTGCGTACGCGCCGGGTCGGCGTGGTGGCTGCCGGCAACACCAGCCCGATCATGGCGATGGCCGGCGTGCGCATGCCGCTGGAGAGCTTCCCGCTGCAGGCGCTCGTGTCCGAGCCGGTCAAGCCCGTGTTCCCCTGCGTCGTCATGTCCAACACGGTGCACGGCTACATCAGCCAGTCCGACAAGGGCGAGCTGGTGATCGGCGCGGGGACCGACCAGTACCCGTCCTATTCCCAGACCGGCGGGCTCTACATCCTGCAGCACGCGATCGAGGCGATCTGCGAGCTTTTCCCGCTGTTCCGCCGCATGAGCATGCTGCGGAGCTGGGGCGGCATCGTCGATGTGACGCCGGACCGCTCGCCCATCCTGGGCACCACGCCCGTGCCCGGCCTGTTCGTGAACTGCGGCTGGGGCACCGGCGGCTTCAAGGCGACGCCGGGCAGCGGGCACCTGTTCGCCCACTCGGTGGCCCGTGGCGAGCCGCACCCGGTCAACGCGCCGTTCTCGCTCGACCGCTTCACCAAGGGGCGGCTGATCGACGAGGCCGCCGCCGCCGCAGTGGCGCATTGATATGCTGCTGATCCGCTGCCCCTGGTGCGGGGACCGGCCCGAGATCGAGTTCCGCCAGTGTGGCGAGGCCGGCATCGCCCGCCCGGCCGACCCCATGGCCGTGTCGGATGAGGATTGGGTGGCCTTCCTCTACCTCCGCAGCAACACGCGCGGCCGGTATCACGAGCGCTGGCGACATGTCCACGGCTGCCAGCGCTTCTTCAACGCGGTACGCGACACCGTGACGGACCGGTTCGAGCACACTTCATGACCCAAAGCTATCGACTGCCCACGGGGGGACGCATCGACCGCGCCGCCCCGGTCCGCTTCACGTTCGACGGCGCGGAGCTCACCGGCTTCGCGGGCGACACCGTGGCCTCCGCGCTGGTCGCCAATGGCGTCCGCCTGGTCGGCCGGTCGTTCAAGTACCATCGCCCGCGCGGTCTGCTGGCCGCCGGGCCGGAGGAGCCGAACGCACTGGTGGAGCTAGACCGCGGCGGCGGGCGCTACGAGCCGAACGCGCGGGCGACCATGGTGGCGCTCACCCCCGGACTCGACGTGCGCAGCCAGAACGCCTGGCCCCGGCTGCATCTCGACCTCGGCGCGGCAACCAGCATCGCGACGCCGATGCTGCCGGCTGGGTTCTACTACAAGACGTTCCTCGGGCCGAAGGGCGCGTGGGAGCGGCTGTACGAACCCGCGATCCGCCGCATGGCCGGCCTCGGCCGCCCGCCGCGCCTGCCCGACCCCGACCGCTACGCCGCCCGCTACGCCCATTGCGACGTGCTCGTGGTCGGCGCCGGGCCGGCCGGCCTCGCCGCCGCGCTGGCCGCAGCCGACCGCGGCGCGCGGGTGATCCTTTGCGACGAGCAGGCGGAACCCGGCGGAGCCCTGCTCGCCATGCCCGGCGAGACGATCGACGGCCGCCCGGCCTGGGACTGGCTCGCGCAGGCGCTGTCCGACCTACGCGGCTACGGCGAGCGCGTTCGCCTGCTGCCGCGCACCCCGGCGTTCGGCTACTTCGCGCAGAACCTGGTGGGCCTGGCCGAGCACCTGCCGCCGGGCAGCCCGGCGCGCGAGCGGCTGTGGCGCGTCCGCGCCGGCCGCGTCGTGCTCGCCACCGGTGCCATCGAGCGGCCCCTGCTGTTCACCGGCAACGACCGGCCCGGCGTCATGCTTGCCCACGCGGCCCGGCGCTCCGCGAGCCAATGGGCCGCCCTGCC
>JBBSIT010000334.1:0-5501 GCA_038231995.1 Acetobacterales bacterium
CTGCGGCCACTCGTCAAACAGTTCGGCCAGATGCTAGCCGGGCAACCGGTCTTTTCAGAGATGTTCGGTGCTATCTGAAAATGAGGGGAGTCTTGAGGGGCTGCACACGTCCTGGGCCGAGATCCCGGACCGCATCGCATCCCACAGGAGCTGAGCATGGAAATGGAGAACGAGGCGCCCTTGTCGCGCCGCATGGTTGTCGGCGCCACCGGCCTCGGCTTGGCAGCGGCCGCGGTGCCTGCCTTCGCGCAAGCGCCGGCTTCGCCGCCCGCTGCGCAGCCGTTGCGGGATCCCACGACCAAGTACCCGCAGCCTCCCTTCAAGAGGCAGTCGCAGCCCTGGCCGGGGCTCGCCGGCGAGATGGACCCGAAGCCGGACCACGGCGAAACCAGCTATCGCGGGTCGGGGCGGCTCGCCGGGCGCAAGGCGCTGATCACCGGCGGCGACTCCGGGATGGGGCGCGCCGCAGCGATCGCCTGTGCGCGGGAGGGCGTGGACGTCGCGATCAACTACCTGCCGGACGAGGAACCGGACGCGCGCGAGGTGATTGCGCTGATAAAGGCGGAGGGGCGCATCGGCCTCGCGATCCCTGGAGACCTGCGCGACGAGGCGTTCTGCGTGCGCCTGGTGGACGAGGCGGTGCGCGGGCTGGGCGGTCTCGACATCGTCGTCAGCAATGCGGGCCGGCAGCAGGCGCACGCGTCCATCCTGGACATCTCGACCGAGCAGTTCGACTGGACGATGAAAACCAACATCTACGCGCCGTTCTGGATCATCAAGGCGGCGCTGCCGCATCTGCGCCCGGGTTCGTGCATAATCGGCACCACCTCGGAGCAGGCCTATGATCCATCGGCCGACCTGTACGACTACGCCCAGACGAAAGCGGCGACGATGAATTACGTCAAGTCGCTCGCCAAGCAGCTGGGACCCAAGGGCATCCGCGTGAACGGGGTGGCGCCAGGGCCGATCTGGACGCCATTGCAGGTGAGCGGCGGGGCGACTCAGGACAAGCTGGAGAAGTTCGGTTCCATGACGCCCCTGGGACGCCCCGGGCAACCGGCCGAACTGGCATCCATCTACGTGCAGCTCGCAGCCGAGGACGCCAGCTTCGCGACGGGACAAGTGTACGGGTCTGCCGGCGGCAGCGGCCAGCCTTAGCAAACTGGCGCATCGAACCCGCAGCGCCGCATGCGAATCGGATCAAGGGACTGCTCGCGACGAGGCGTGTTCGGCTTCGAGCCGATCCTGCAGGACCGGCGCACCCGGCTCGCGGCGCGCCGCAGGGGGCGCCGTTGCCGCCGCGGCTCAGGGCCGACATCCTGCGCCAGATGGACCGGCTGGAACTCGCCAAGCAGCAGCTTGCTGCCGTGGCAGCATCTTGCAGCGAAACCGGCGGGACGATCACCTCTTCGCCGGCCATAGAAACGGGCATGCTCCTGGCCGTTGCGGGATAAGAACCGTATCCGATCATCTGCGGAGCAGCCTCGCAGGCCGGTTGCACTCTTGTCGCCGGCTTAGACGGGAGGCCTCCGGGCGAGCCTGACCGGCCTTTTCGGCAAGAAGCCGCACCTCGCCAGCAATGCGCCGCTCCTCAGGACGAGGGTCGCAGTGACCAAGGCCCCAACGCCAAGCAGGAGCCAATTCAGCATGCTTCCAGGACCTGACATGGTGCCGGCGGTCACGACCCCCTGCCTCGCGAGTGCGCCGATCCCCACGTACCCGGCAAGCGCCGGCAACGCTGCCAGGGTGCCGAGCAAGTAGTCCCGCCTCGAGATATGCGTGAGGCCCAGGGTGTAGCTGGTGAGGGCGAATGGCATGATGGGCGATATTCGGAGCAGGCACACGAAGCGCCAGCCGTCATGCGCAACCGCAGCGTCGAGCCCCGCGAGCCGTCCACCGGAGCGCGCGACAAGCAGCCGCTCCACCCATGGCCGCAGCAGGGATTTGGCGAGCAGGAACGCGATCCACCCTCCGAGCAGGGTGCCGGCCGCCGAGAGAAGGAACCCCAGCCATGGCCCATATACGGCGCCCGCGGCAATCCCCAGGAGCGAGGCTGGCACCACGCCGATCATCGCTACACCGGTCTGCGCGAGCGCGAACAGGAGCCATCCTAGGGGGCCAGCCTCCTGCGCCGCCCGGGCCATCGTCTCTGCCCAATGGGCCGCATCGGTCCAGCCGAGTTTCGTCAGAACGATGCCGCCGACCATCAAGGCGCCCAGCAGCAGCCCGGCGATCATACGGATCAGATGACTGGCTCTCTGTGGTTCACCGGCCCTTGTCGCCCTGTCGGTCAAGGCTGCGGCGCCATGGAATGCGTGAAGTCGGCGGCTGACAGCCGACCATCCGGGCTGTCGGCGAACAAGGGGGACTTACGAATGCCGCTGCGGTCCAGCCACAACGCTGCCGCCGTTTGCAGGACGCCGATGCCGTATGTCACGCTGCGGCGGAAGTTGATGCTGGACGCTTCTTCGAAATAGCGTGTCGGGCACGATATCTCCCCGATGGCGAAGCCGAACCTGATTGCCTGCGCCAGCATCTGGTTGTCGAATACGAAGTCGTCGGAACAGCGCATGAGAGGTAGGCGCTCAAGCACGGCGCGATCCCAAGCGCGATAGCCCGTGTGGTACTCGGAGAGCTTCTGTCCCGCCAGGATATTCTCCACGAACGTCAGGCCGCGGTTGGCTACATACTTGTAGAGCGGCATTCCCCCGGCGAGGGCGCCGTTTCCCAAGATGCGTGACGCCAGGACGACGCTGTAGTGGCCTGATGCGATCATCGATGCCATCGCGGTCACCAGCCGCGGCGAATACTGGTAGTCCGGATGCAGCATCACGACGATGTCCGCGCCCCGAGCGAGAGCAGCGCTGTAGCAGGTTTTCTGATTGCCTCCATAGCCGCGATTGTGGTCGTGACGAATCGTATGCAGCCCTAACCGACGGGACAATGCAGCCGTGCCATCGCGGCTGCAGTCGTCCGTCAGGATTATATCGTCAACGATATCGCGCGGGATCTCAGCGATCGTGCGTTCCAGCGTCTGCACAGCATTATAAGCTGGAAGGACTATGGTGATCCGTCTTCCTAGCAACACTAGACATTATCCTGTGACGTGCGCGAACCACGGCGATGATCGAGCGGTGAGGCACGACAGCTTGGAACAATGCAGATCGTGGCGCGGTGCCGCTGCGCGCCGCTTCTAACATCGCGAGTGAAGCAAATCCAGCGAGCGCAAGGCTCGCTGCCGCGACCGGCGCCCACGTCGCGGAAAGGCGCGCTCTCGCATAGGGGCGCCTCCTATCGGCCCTTGAAGTCCGGACGGCGCTTCTCGTTGAAGGCGAGGACACCCTCCCGGCGGTCCTCGGTCGGGACCATGCGGTTATAGGCCTCGATCTCGAAGGCGAGCCCGTCCCAGAACGACATCTGCAGCCCGCGATGGATCGCCTGCTTGGCCTGGCGGACCGAGATCGACGCGTTGCGGGCGATCGCGGCGGCGGTCGCCAGGGCCGCCCCGACGAGTTCGGCCCCCGGCAGGACGTGGTTCACCAGGCCCCAGTCCTGCGCCTCCGCCGCCGTGAAGGCACGGCCCGTCAGGATCATCTCCTTGGCCCGCCTCTCGCCCATGGCGCGCGGCAGCGTCTGCGTCCCGCCCGCGCCCGGCATGATGCCGAGCGTCACCTCGGTCAGCGCGAAGCGGGCCTGCTCGGCCGCGTAGATGAAGTCGCAGAACGCCGCGATCTCGCAGCCGCCGCCATAGGCGGCGCCGTTCACGGCCGCGAGGACCGGCGCCGGGCAGGCCACGAGCGAGCGCGCCATCCGCTCGAACACGAGGTGCTGGCGCCCCCAGGCCTCGTCGCTCATGCCGCGCCGCTCCTTCGGGTCGCCTCCGGCGCAGAAGGCCCTCTCGCCCGCGCCCGTGAGCACGATGCAGCGCGTCTCGCCGAGGTCGAGCGCCAGGGCCTCGAACAGCTCGACAAGGTCCAGCCCCATCCGCGTGTTCAGCGCGTTGGACGCCTCCGGACGATGGAGCGTCACCAGGAGCACGTGCGGCTCCGGGGTCGTGATGCGCAGCGTTTCGTAGTCGGATCGCATGGCAGGTCTCGGCATCTGGGCGGCCGCGGCCCTTCGCGGCGCGCCGGTGGGAGGGGTCATGCGGCGAACTCCGCGCGGATCAGCGCGGTCTGCGCCCCGAGCGCGGGCACGGGGCCGGGGCGGAAATCGCCGCGGGCGGCGGGGCGGGGGACCGGGATGGTGCGGCCGTCCGGGACCGGCACCTCGATGCGGCGGAGCGCGGGATGGGCGCTGAGGGCGGGAAGGCTCGTCAGGCGCGCCCAGGCGATCTGGTTCGCCTCCAGCCGGGCGACGGCCTCGTCGCGGCTCATCAGGGCGAAGACCGGCGCCATCTCGGCGTCGAGCGCGAGGCGGTTGGCGACGCGCGCCACCTGGCTCGCGAAGCGCGGATCGTCCCCGAGGCCGGGCCGCTGCAGGACGCCGGTGCAGAACCTGGTCCATTCGCCGGGGTTCTGCACCGCTACGACGACCTCGCCGTCCCGGCAGGCGACGGGTCCGTAGGGGTAGATCGCGGCGTGCGAGAGCCCGCAGCGCGCCGCCTCGCGCCCGAGATGCTCGTATTGCAGGAGCGCCATCGTCATGAAGTCCGCCATCCCGTCGAACATCGCGACCTCGATCGCCCGGCCGCGTCCACTCTGTCCACGGGCGATCAGCGCCTCCAGGATCGCCGCATGCGCGTTCATGCCGGTCGCGAGATCGGCCATCGAGACGCCGACCTTGGAGGGTGTCTCCGGCGTCCCGGTGACGGCGCAGATGCCGCTCTCCGCCTGAACGAGGAGATCGTAGGCGCGCATTGCCCGGTATTCGGTGTCCTGTCCGTACCCGACGATATCGACGGCGATCAGGCCGGGATGCCGCTCCACGAGATCGGGCGCCCCGAGCCCGAGCCTCGCGGTCGCGCCGGGGGCTAGGTTCTGCACGAAGACGTTGGCGCGCGCGACCATGCGGCGGACGAGGGCGAGATCGGCTGCGTCCCTCAGGTCGAGGACGACGCTCTCCTTGCCGCGGTTCAGCCAGACGAAGGCCGTGCTCGTCCCGGCGATCGCCTGGTCGTAGTGGCGTGCCGTCTCGCCCTCGGCGCGCTCGATCTTGATCACCCGCGCGTCCGCATCCGCGAGCCGGACCGTGCAGGCCGGAGCGGCGACCGCCTGCTCGATCGCGACGACGAGCAGTCCTTCGAGCGCCCGCTCCATCGCACGGCTATCCGGAGATTGCGCTCTCGTGCCAGTCATCGTCCCTCGGTCCTGAATGAGATCGCGCGGCGGCCCGGTGACGACGCCGGGCGGACATGGCTCGTAGCCGCGCCCTCGACACGATACTAGTGCTCTGTCAGCCTTGTTCTGGCGGCGTGCGAGCCGATCCTTTGTGGCGTGGGTTGGTCATGGGAGGCGGCGGTGGGGCAGCGGTATCGTGTGACGTTGACGACGGAGGAGCGC
>JBBSIT010000335.1:0-5498 GCA_038231995.1 Acetobacterales bacterium
CGTCGCCGCCGATGGCCGGCTCGTCACCGGGCAGAATCCACAATCGGCACGGGGTGTCGCCGAACAGGTCGCGGCCGTGCTGTCACCAAAGGTGCCCGCCTGATGGTGACGCTCACGGAAACCGACGCCGCCGGGCTCGCTCGCTTCGCCAGCGTCCCGGTCGCACCGGATCGTTTGCCGGTGCTCGCCGCCGAATTCACCGCCATCGCCGCCTTGATCGAGGATCTTCGCACCGCCGATGTCCACGGCATCGACGCGATTGCGCCACCCTTCGATCCCACCTGGCCGGTTGCGACGCACCCGGAAGACGCTGCCCGATGACGGCATTCCCGCTCACCCTGCGCGATGTGCTGAGCGCGCTCGACACGCGACACCTCTCCACGGTCGAACTCATGCAAGTCATGCTCGACCGGTTGAAGCAGACTGAACCGGTCCTGCATGCCTACGTGGCGATCTACGCCGATGAAGCGATGGCGCTGGCGCAGAAGGCGGACCGGCAACGCGCTCATGAGACCGCCATTCCCCCTTTGCTCGGCATCCCGATCGGTGTGAAGGACATCTTCGACATCGCCGGTCAACCGACGAAGTGCAATTCGCGTCTCCGGGAGGATGTGGCGCCTGCCACGGGCGATGCCGCCGCCGTCCAATCGTTGCGGCGCGATGGCGCGATCATGCTCGGCAAAACCGTGACCCAGGAGTTCGCCGCCGGCGTCATCAGCGCGCCGGCGCGCAACCCGTGGGACCCTGATCGCATTCCCGGCGGCAGTTCCGGTGGATCGGCCGCCGCCGTCGCGGCCGGCACCTGCCTCGGCGCCCTTGGCTCCGATACCGGTGGCAGTATCCGCATTCCCGCCTCGGTGACCGGCACGGTTGGGCTGAAACCGACCTGGGGCCGTCTCAGCACTGCCGGCGTCTTCCCGCTGTCGGTGTCGCTCGATACCGTGGGGCCGATTGCCCGCACCGTGCTCGACGCCGCGATGCTCTACCTCAGCCTTGCCGATCGCCCCGAGCCGGGCGTCGATGGCGGCGCGGTAGCTCCTCACCTGGTCGCCCCCGTCGGGACCGATCATTTGCAGGATGCGGTCGCGATCTGCGGACAGCGCCTGAGCTCCCTCGGTCGTCGCCGGGACCTCGGCTGCCTTGCTGGTCCCGTTGGACACGATGACGGGGATGGCGGCCTCTTGGAACTGCATGAGCGCCGCATCCGCTGCGGCGCCTTCGTCCGGCAGGTCGCGCCCGGTCTTCGCCTTGAGATGCGCGATCTGGGCGCGGACGGCGCTCAACCCGTCCAGGGTCTTCGGGGCAGCCTGGATCTGGGTGATCGCGTCGGTGGCGAGCCCCTGGGCGATCTCGGCCCGTTTCGCCGCGCCAGCCTCGCGGATCGGCCCGGCGTCATCGGGGAAGTCGGCGGCGAACCGGGCCGCCACCTCATCCACCCCGGCGAGACCCGCCTCGGTCCCAGGCTGGCCCGCGATGGCGGTCCTGGCATCCGTCGCGGCGCGGCCGGCCAGCAGCGCACGCAGCCGCACAGCCTCCGATACGATCTGCGCCCGGTTGGCGTCGTTCAACATCTGTGCGTTCCACTGCGTCAGGCTCTGGAACGTCGCGGTCAGGGTGTCCGCCTGGGTGAGCGCCGCGAGGTCGCGATACATCTCGCTCGGGACGCCGCCCGTCGTGGCCATCTGGATCGGAAGCTGCTCGGCCAGCTCGTCCGTGCGCTGGCGCTGGGCGAGGGCGTTCATGCTGGTCCCGTCGCCTGTCACCTGCATGAGCGCGTTGAAGCGCGGGTCGCGCCGCTCCAAGGCCGAGGCGCAGGCCCGGGCAGCAACCTCCCGAGGCTGGATGGTCTGCTGCGTCCGCCCGTTGCTGTCCGTCGTGAACCAGTAGTAGGCGGCGGTACCGAACACCCGGCTGCTGTTGACGTCGTCGTACTGGCGCAGGATGCCGTTCGTGTTGCCGTCCAGCAGCCTGACGCGGAGGTCGAGCGGGTAGGACATGGCCCAGGCGAGCAGTTCCTCGCAACTTGGCTGCCGCGCGTCGCCCCTCGGCACGGCGCCGACCAGGCGGCCCGCCGTGTGCGGCCTCGCCGCGGCCTCGGCGGCCCACGCCGCCCGGCGATCCAAGTCCTGCATGATGCGCCGGGCGAGGACGGGCGCCGTCCCACTCTGGGACAGCGGCTGGGCAGGGGCGTTCCCGAAGCACGCGCCCTGCAGCGCCATGATGCCGGCGCCGGGGTCGATGGTGCCCGAGAGCTGCGGCGGCCTGTCCCCGTTGGCGCGGATCACCGTGTCAGGCCGGAGGACGAACTGGCCGGAGCCGGCGTCGAAGCTGCCATCGGCGCGAAAACGAAGCAGCCCGGCCTGCACGCGGGACTTGGGCGGCGCGATCTGGACGTAGGCGTGGGCCGCTGCGCCATCCACGCTGAGCACGCTGATCGTGATCGCGGCCATGTCGTTCGCACTGCAGCCGGTCAGGCCCGACCACTCCCCGACGAGGGGCGACACGGGTGGTGGGGACGCTGCCGCTGGAGCTTGCGTTTCGGCCGAGAGCGGGGCCGGAACGGCTGGCGGAGCGGTCTCGGGTGCGTCCGGCCTGGCAGGCTTCGATCCGCTGCCCGGACTGAGCGCTGCCTCGGCCTTGCTCTCGGCCAGGTGGAGCACCCACTGGTCAGCGATAGCGGCGCTGCCGCGCCAGACGATTGCGGGATCGCCCCGCACGGTTCCGACGAACCGGACGTCCTGCGCGGCCGGGCATTGCCGGGCCAGCACGAGGCTGCCGAGGCTCCGCACCAGCGCCGCGAAATCCGGCTGCCCGAACACCCGTGCGTTCTGGCCCACGATCCTGAGGGCCGGCGTCTTGGAGCACCAGTCTGGTCCGTCCGCGAGAACCTCGACGCCGAGCTTCTGCGAGAAGGCGACCCGCGTTTCGGCGTTCGCCGTTCCGGCTGCAAAGGTGACGACAGCGGCAAGGAACAAGCCAGCTCGCATCGCATCGGCTCCCACCGGGGCGCCGCCAGGATGCACGGCGCAATCACCGGACGCTGGAGACCGGGTCCGATCCTGGCAGATATAACCGATGTGCGAGGGCGACGTCACCCAGCACAGGCATCGGCCTCACCTTGAGACGGACAGCGGCTGATGGCTGGAGGAGTGCGCGGATGCGATGCTGAACGAGGCGGCGGACAGGAGACGCACGGGGTCAGCCGTACGGTCGGGATGGCACGCCGGGGCGAGGCGTGGATGCCGCCCGCGAACGCGCAGACTCGCGCCATCCCGACCGCCGGCTATGCAGGAATGAAGATGGGCAAGCGGAGGAAGGAAGCCGGCTTGGTCGCCCCGAGCGTCAGCCGCCTTCGTCCGCGGGCGGGTTCGAGAGGTCCAGCCCGTCGTACAGCTCGGCCAGTGGGAGCTCGATGCCGATCTCCGGCATGGAGATGACGTCTTCCGCGGCCAGGATGCTGCCGACCCATCTCTCACCGACGCGCTCGAACACGGTCGCCGCGATGTCGTCCTGCTCCAGCATGGCGTAGCGGCGGACCGAGGCCGTCGAGGCGTATTCCCGGTTCTTCACGATCCGGTCCGTGCGGGCAGTGCCCTTGCTCAGCACCTCGAAGATCACGACGGGATCGACCGCGACGGTGCTGCCCTCCACTTGAGGGCTGCAGGTCACGAACGCATCGGGGTAGCGGATGCGGCCCATGACCTCGATCTTGACATTGCTGCCGTGAGGGCGACAGGGCTTGCCGCGCAACCGAACCACCAACGATGACGCCAGGTTCATGCTGATGCTGTCGTGCCTGATAGTGCCGCCCGTCATGGCGACGGGTCTGAAGCCGTCGAACTCGTAGCGCAGCTCCTGGCGCTCCTCCCAGGCAAGGAACTCCTCCAGGCTCATTGACCGGCGCAGGGCGATGTTCATGGCGGGCAGTCTAGCACCGGCCGGCACCGTTTTCCTCCCCCGAAAGGAGCCCTGCTTCACCGGGCTCCAAGCTGGGTCGCCTCAGAGGCTCGATAGACGTTCCGGCAGAGCGGGCGCTTTCGCCTGCCGCACGGCCGCGATGGCGTCGCCAGGGTCCAGCCGTCGCCAGCTCGCGAACTCGGCATGCGCCAGCGCGATGCGGCGATCCGGCCCGATGACGAAGCTGGCCGGAAGCGGCAAGCGCCAGGTCCCCGTGCCGTTGATGCGAGGCAGGTCGTGCCCCAGCCTGGCATAGAGCGGCCGGACAGACTCCGGCATATCGAAGGCGATGCGATAGCTGTCCGCCACCTTGGAGCCGTGATCGGACAATACGGCGAAGGCGAGCAAGTCCCGTTCCGCGGTCTGGCTGCACCCGCTGCACGGCTGCGGCGACACGGCCAGCAGGTCGCCACCCGCATCGTGCAGCTCGCCCAATGCGTCCTGCCAGGCCCGCAGCGTCAAGGTGCAGAACGGGCACCAGCCGCCGCGGAAGAACACCAGCACGACCGGCCCATGCGCCAGGCGGTCCGCGAGCCGGACCTCCCTCCCGTGCTGGTCCGGCAGGCTGAAGTCCGGCGCCATGTCGCCGGGCTGCAACCCGTCCTGCCCGACGCCGGCGCGCTTCAGCTCCTCCTCCAGCCCGCTCAGCACCTCCACGTCACGGTCGCACATGCGCTGGGCTATCCCCTTGTGGAAATGATCGAGCTGCTTCGCCAAGGACTGCCGATCGTCGATCATGACATGCCTCTCATACGGGCCATGCCGCGCATGGCGACCGATACAATACCAACCTGGTTCTGCGCCAGGCAGATGATAAGCTGCCGGTTTCCATAACATTCATGCACGTTGATACGAAGCGATGGACCTGCTCGCCGCTTTTCGCACCTACATCCGCGTGGCGGAGTCAGGGTCGTTCTCCGCGGTGGCGCGCGAGATCGGCGCGACCCAGCCGGCCGTGTCGCGCCAGGTTGCGGCGTTGGAGCAGCACCTCGGCGCCCGGCTGATCCAGCGGACCACCCGCAGCCTGACACTGACCGAGGACGGGCGCGACCTGCTCGGCTATGCCCGCCGGGTCCTGGACAGCGTGGAGGATGCGGAGGCGGCCGTGGGCCGGCGGCATGCCACGCCGGGCGGGCTGGTGCGGCTGGCGACGCCGGCCAGCTTCGGTCGCCTCTACGTGGCGCCCCGCATGCGGCGCCTGCTGGACCGCTACCCCGAGCTGTCCGTCCAACTCCACATGCCCAACAACACGGTAGACCTGATCTCCGAGGGGATCGACCTCGCCGTCCGCGCCGGCGCGGTGAACGAGGCGAGCCTGGTTGCCCGCTGCATCGGCTCGTCGGCCCGCCATGTCGTGGCCTCGGCCGAGTACCTGGCTCGCCACGGCGTGCCGGCTCAGCCGTCGGACCTGTCGCGCCACACCTGCGTGGTGTTCCTGCTGAATGCCACGCCGAACGAATGGACCTTGTATGGGGCATTCGGTGTCAAGCTGTTTTCGGTGACCTTTGAAAGTAACTGCAATGCGCCAATCCGTTGCGATC
>JBBSIT010000336.1:0-5496 GCA_038231995.1 Acetobacterales bacterium
CACGCCTCCTCGCTCACACACCGAGCAGCCAGAACGTGCGAACCCCTAAACACGACCCATCACATCAGCAATGACACGGTACTAGAGACGCAACCGGATATCCCGCCAAGCATCTGCGAGCGGCGTCTGGAAGGCCGGGTCCGCGATGCCGATCAGGGCTTCGGCCCGGCCATGCACGCATCGTCCCCTGAGATCGGCCGCCCCGTGCTCTGTCACCACCACGTCGATGTCGA
The DNA here is from genome assembly GCA_038231995.1 of Acetobacterales bacterium. Lineage (GTDB taxonomy): Bacteria > Pseudomonadota > Alphaproteobacteria > Acetobacterales > Acetobacteraceae > JBBSIT01. Next base: position 234 of record JBBSIT010000336.1, read on the forward strand.
TGCGCGACAGCGATGCGATGCCGTCGCCAAGGCGCGGGACGATCCGGGAGCGCGTGTTGCGCCCGAAGCTGGACGGCAGCGCCACGATGCTGAGGCCGCCGGGCGACAGGCGGGCGCCGCGCGCGAAATCGGCCGCGCCGCCGATGCCGCTCACCGCCTGCCCGTCGGCGATCTCGAGGTTGGCCTGGCCGAACAGGTCCACGCTCAGCGCCGAGTTCACGGCCCTGAGCCGCTCGATGGCCGCGAGGCGGCGCACGTCATGCGTCGCGTCGCAGCCGAGCACCGCCGGCCCGACCCGTCCGCGCAGGCGCTCGTACAGCTCTGCCGAGCCGACCCAGACGCAGCTCGCATGCGGGAAGCCGGGATCGAGCGCGCCTAAGTCCCATAGGTCGAGCGCGCTGTCGGCCAGCATGCCCGAATGCAGGCCGAGGCCACGGCGGTCGTGCAGCAGCGCCATCAGCGCGTCGGGCACCTTGCCGAGCCCCACCTGTAGCGTGCAGCCGTCCTCGACGAAGGCGGCGATATGCCCGGCGATGGCGAGCGCTGTCCGGTTCGGCGCGCCGACGACGTAGCCCCTCGGCTCGAACTCCACCTCGGCCACCGCGTCGAACCCGGCGAAGTCGAGCGATGCGGCGCCGGGCATGGCCGGCAGACGCGGGTTGACGAGCGCGATCGTGCGGCGGCTCCTCGCCTGGACGAGGGCGGTGAACTCGACCGCCGGCCCCAGCGAGCAGCGCCCGTTCCCGTCCGGTGGCGCCACATGCACCACGCAGGTGTCGGCCGCCACGCGCTCGCGGATGTGGCGGACGAAGCCCGCGTAGGAGAGCGGCAGATGGCGGAAGCGGCCCGCCGCCTGCGCCGCCCGCAGCGCGGGCTGCATGAATAATCCCGTGACGGTCGCGCTCTCGTGCAGGCGGCCCATCGCCAGCGCGTTGATGCCCGGCACGAAGCTCGTGAGGATATCGACCCCGCGGGTCCGCTCTGGGTCCGCGAGCCATCGCTCGAGCAGCGGCGTCGGCTCGCCGGCCGAGCCCGGGACATAGACGAGTTCCCCCGGCGCCAGGGTATCGGCGAGCTGATCGAGGGTCAGCGTGCGGGGCATCGCGTCGGGGGTGGGGAGGTCAGCTCCGCGCCGCGTAGGCGGCGTGCAGGGCCAGCACGTGCCGGGCCTGCTTGAGGTGCGGCATGTCGAGCATCATGCCGTCGAGCCCGACCGCGCCCGCCTCGGGGTTCTCCTCGAAGGCGGCGACGACGCGCCGGGCGTGTTCTACGGCCGCCTCCGATGGCATGAACGCGGCGTTGATGACGCCGACCTGGTCGGGATGGATGGCGATCCGGCCGGTGAAGCCCTCCTGGGCGGCAGCCGTGCAGGACTCGCGCAGCCCGTCCTGGTCACGGAAATCGGCGAACAGGGTCTCGATCGCCTCCACGCCGGCCGCCTTGGCGGCGAGCAGGCAGGCCGAGCGGACCATACGGTAGGTGAAGGCCCAGCCGCCGGCGGCGTCCCGGTTGGTGCTGGCGCCGATCGCCGAGCTGAGGTCCTCCGCGCCCCAGGTCAGGCCGTAGAGCCGCGGCAGCGCCATGTCGGCGTAGTCGCCGAGGCGGAAGGGCGCGCGCGCGGTCTCCGTCGCGACGGGCAGGATGCGGATCGGCTTCTCGATCCCGTCGCGCCGCTCAAGGCTCTCCAGGTAGTACCCGAGGCGGAGGATATCGGCCGGGCAGTCGGTCTTCGGGACGACGATCCCGTCGGGCGCCGCCCGCACGACGGCCGCGAGGTCGTCGAGCCCGCCCTCCTCCAGCGGGTTGATGCGGACCCACAGCTCCGGCGTGCGATCCGTGGCGTGCGCCGCGAGGAACTCGGCCACCATCGCGCGCGCCACCGGCTTGCGGGCCGGGGCGACCGCGTCCTCCAGATCCAGGATGAGCGCGTCCGCGGCCGACGCGCGGCCCTTGGCCAGCTTCCGCTCGCTGTCGCCCGGCACGAACAGGAAGGACCGGATCGCCATCAGTCCGGCTTCCGCTTGAGCTGCAGTCCGGACCGCTTGCAATGGGCGACGAGCTCGTTGCGCTGGTTGTAGGCGCGGTGCAGGAACGTCACGATGCCGGCGTTCGGGCGCGACTTCGACTCGCGCAACTCGATGACTTCGGTCTCGATCCGCAGCGTGTCCCCGTGGAACACCGGTTTGGGGAAGCGCACCTCGTCCCAGCCGAGATTGGCGACCGCCGTCCCGAGCGTCGTGTCGCCCACGGATATGCCGACCATCAGGCCGAGGGTGAAGGTGCTGTTGACGAGCCTCTGGCCGAACTCGGTCTCGGTGCGGCAGTATTCCTCGTCGAGGTGCAGCAGCGCCGGGTTGTGCGTCAGGCAACTGAACCAGGTGTTGTCCGCTTCCGTGACCGTCCGCCGGATCGCATGCTTGAACACCTGGCCGACCTGCAATTCCTCGAAGTAGAGTCCGGGCACGACCGCATCTCCTTGCCTGGCGAGACTCGTCCCGCCGTTCCAAGCCGCTCGGGTCGGCCTGTCCCCTGGCCATATAATTCGCTTGTCGATCGTAAGCTAGCGGTTTAATTCTCCCCGCGCAGCCGGGCCGGACCGGCTGGAGCCATCCTGAACGAGGGGCGCGCGGGGGACGATGCAAAGGCTGGCCACGCCGCCGCAGCCGCGACAACCCGACGGAACGGCAGCCGGCCGTCGCGACCGCGAGGCCGGCCTCGCATCGCCGGCCGAGGCGCCGCCCTCGAACGACGAGGCCGAGCTGTTCGACTGGGTGGCGGAGGTCTGCGGCGGCCGCATCGCGCGCAGCACCCAGACATCGGGCGGCAACCGCTGCCGGTCATGGGCGATGGACGTCGCGGGCCAGGACGGCCGCGTGGCGGAGGTATTCCTGCGCTACGGGCCGCCCCGGCCGCCTGGCATCGAGCCTTACACCGTGCATCGCGAGGCGCAGGTCTATCGGGCGATCGCGGCTGCCGGCATCAAGGCCCCGAGGCTCATCGCCGAGCACCCGCGCCTTCAGGCGGTCCTGACGGACCGCGCCCCGGGGATCGCCGAGTTCAGCCGCCTCTCGGACCCGGCGGTCAAGCAGGCCATCGCGTGCGAGCTGATGGACAATCTCGCCCGCCTGCATCGGACCGGCATCGCCGGCGTGGCGCTCGACGGGGGCGGCCACGGCGCCCGGATCGCGGATCATGTCCGCGCCGAGCTGGGCATCTGGCGGGCGATGTACGAGGAGTCCGGCCGGCCGGACGCGCTCATCGAGTTCGCCTTCCGCTGGCTCGAAGGCAACATGCCCGACCCGGACGGCTCCGTCGTGCTCGCGCATGGCGACGCCGGCCCGGGGAACTTCCTGTTCGAGCACGGGCACATGACCGCGCTGATCGACTGGGAGCTCGCGCATCTCGGCGACCCGATGGAGGACCTGGCCTGGTTCTCCATGCGCTGCGTGATGGAGCCGGTCCCCGACTTCGCGGCGAGCCTGCGGGACTACGAGCGGTTCTCCGGCGCCCCCATCGACCGGGCGCGCATCCTGTATCACCGGGTCTTCGTCTCGGCCCGCGTGGTCGTCATCCGGCACCGCAACGTCACCGGCGAGCCGGCGCATGCCATCGTCTCGCGGGCGCTCAACCGGCGCCTGCTGGTGGAGGCGCTGGCCGAGGCGAGCGGCTGCCGGGTCGAGGCGCCCGCGCCGGTCAGCCTGCCTCCAACACCCCGGGCCGAGCTCTACGACGGAATCCTGACCGATCTGCGGGATGTCGTCGTGGCGCGCAGCACGGACGGACAGGTCATCGCGAAGGCGAAGAACGCCGCCAAGGTCGTGAAATACCTGCAGGCGTTCGACCGGTTCGGCGACGCGCTGCAACAGGCGGACCGTGCGGCCCTGGGCGCCCTCCTGGGCCGCGACCCGGCGTCCATCGAGGCGGGCCAGGACGTCCTCGCCGCGGAGCTGGACGCGGGACAGGTCGCGTTCCCCGACGCGCTCGCCTACTTCGCCGGCCAGGCCGCCCGGGAAGCGCAGCTCGCCGCCGCCGCCTCCGGCGGGATCGCCAGCCGCCACTACCCCGCGCTGTGACCGCGATGGAGCTTCCGATGACCTTCACCGCCCGGGATGACAGCTTCCACTTCGACCAGATGGGCGACCGCTGGTGGATGACGGAGACGAGCTGGTTCTCCTTCTGCCATCCCGAGCGGAAGCTCGGCGGCTGGCTCTACACCATGGTGCGGCCGAACATCGGCACGGTCGCCGGCGGCGCCTGGATCTGGGACGACACGGCCCATCTGCCCTGGGAGGTGCCGTACTCGGTCAACTACACCGCGCTGCGCCTGCCGCGGGACCAGGACCTGACGGACATCACTCTGCCGACCGGCGTGTCGATCCGGGTGGTCGAGCCCTGCACGCGCTACGCGCTCGGGTTCCAAGACGGGGATCGCTGCCGGATCGCGCTGCAGTTCGAGGGCATCATGCCGCCGCACCCGCTGCGCAAGGCGGGCTCGCCGTTCGGCGGCGCCCAGCATTTCGACCAGTTCGGCCGCGTGACCGGGGAGATCAGCCTGGGCGGCGAGCGGATCGCGATCGACTGCCTCGCCATGCGCGACCGGTCCTGGGGGCCGCGGCCGGAGCATCGCCCGAAGCGGAGCGCCTACGTGACCGGCATCGCCTCCGAGCGTGACGCCTTCCTCGCGGTCACCAAGTGGAACGGCGATGTCGAGGAGATCGCCTACGGGTTCATGATCCGGGACGGCGAGATCGCCGACCTGGTGTCCGGCCGCCGCGTGGTGGAGCAGGACCCGGTCGAGGGCTGGGTCACCCGGATCACGATCGAGGGCAAGGACGAGCGCGGCCGCGCGCTGCACGCGTCGGGCCGCAGGCTGAGCGGCATCATCATCAACCGCCACAGCTTCATCGATTCGAACGGCCTGATCGCCTGGACCATCAACGGCCACGCGGGACACGGCGAGGACCAGGACATGTGGCCGGTGCATGACTGGGCGGATAACCGACGGGCCGCGACGCGCACCCGCGCGGCCGCTTGAGCAGCAGGACAGCACCCTTGGCACTCCCGCTCGACGGCGTAACCGTCATCGACCTCAGCCAGATCTACAACGGGCCGGACGCGACGGTCCGGCTCGCGACCGCGGGCGCGGCCGTCATCAAGATCGAGCCGCCGGGGGGCGAGTCCCTGCGCCGCCGGGGCGTGGTGGGCGGCGCAGCCCTGCCTTTCGCGATGCTGAACGGCTGCAAGCAGAGCTTGATGCTCAACC
>JBBSIT010000337.1:0-5492 GCA_038231995.1 Acetobacterales bacterium
CCGCGTTCGAGGCGCAGGTCAACCGGGATGCTTGCGCCGTCGCCGATCGCCTCTGGGTCAAGGACCACCTCGATCCCGAGGAGGAGAAACTACGGGTCTCAAGCTAGACGTGGTTTAGCCTCGAAGCCGGGCCTCCGCCCATCCGGCTACGGTGCTATGCGTCCGCGATCAGGTCCTTGATCCGGCTGGCGAGCGCCTCCATCGCGAACGGTTTGGTCAGCACCTGCATGCCGGGCTCCAGGTGGCCGTTGCCGACCACGGCGTTCTCGGTGTAGCCGGTGATGAACAGCACCCGCAGCCCGGGCCGCACCGCCCGCCCGGCATCGGCCACCTGCCGCCCGTTCATGCCGCCGGGCAGGCCCACGTCAGTGATCAGCAGGTCGATGCGCGCATCGGACTGCAAGACCTTCAGCCCGGCCGCGCCGTCGGCCGCCTCGATCGCGGTGTGGCCGAGATCCTCCAGCACTTCCGCCACCAGCATGCGCACGGTCGGCTCGTCATCGACCACCAGCACCGTCTTGCCCTGCCCGGCACGGGACGCCCCCGCCCGTTCGGCTGGCAGCTCGGCGTCGTCCTCTCGGTCCTGATGGCGGGGCAGATAGAGGCACATCGTCGTACCTCGGCCGATCTCGGAGTAGATCCGCACCTGCCCGCCCGACTGCCGGGCGAAGCCGTACACCATGGAGAGGCCGAGGCCTGTGCCCATGCCGATGGGCTTGGTGGTGACGAACGGATCGAAGGCGCGCTTGATCACCTCCGGCGTCATGCCGGCGCCGGTGTCGGTCACGCAGAGGGACAAGTACTGGCCCGGCGGCAGGTCGCGCTCCCGCCCCGTCCGCCCGTCCAGCCACTTGTTGGCCGTCTCGATGGTGAGCCGCCCGCCCTCGGGCATGGCGTCGCGGGCGTTGATGCATAGGTTCAGCAGCGCGTTCTCGAGCTGGTTCGGGTCGATCAGCGTGGTCCAGAGGCCCGCGGCGCCGACCACCTCGGTCTCGACCGCCGGACCCATGGTGCGGCGGATCAGCTCCTCCATGCCCGCGATCAGGCGGTTGATGTTGACCGGCTTGGGATCGAGTGTCTGCCGGCGCGAGAAGGCCAGCAGTCGATGCGTCAGCGCCGCCGCCCGCTTGGCTGCGCCCTGGGCGACGGCGACGTAGCGATCGACGTCGCCGAGCCGTCCCTGCTTGATTCGCACCAGAAGCAGCTCCAGGCTGCCGGTGATGCCGGTCAGCAGGTTAATGAAGTCGTGCGCCAGCCCGCCGGTGAGCTGGCCCACCGCCTCCATCTTCTGCGCGTGGCGAAGCTGTTCCTCGGCCTGGTGCAGCTCGGTGACGTCGCGGCCTATGATGTAGAACACATCCCCATCCGGAACGGCGTTCCACATCAGCACCCGCTGCGTCCCGTCCTTCCGGCGGAGGCGGTCGACGAACTCGGTGACAGTCTCGCCTGCGGCAAGCCGCCTGACGACATCGGCGGCCTCGGCATGGTCGGCCGGGTCGATCAGCTCGTAGAAGGGGCGGGTGAGCAACTCGGCCTCATCCCAGCCGAGCGTCCGGGTCCAGGCCGGGTTCACGGCTTTGAGATAGCTGTCGAGCCCCGCCGTTCCCATCAAGTCGTTCGTAGTCTCCCACAGCCGGTTTCGCTCGCGCGTGCGCTCCTCGACCCGCCGCTCCAGCTCCGTCTCGGCCTCCTACTGCTCGGTCACGTCGGCGACCATGCCGAGCAGCCGGCTCACGCGGCTGTCCGGCTCCCGCACCGGCAGGCCGCGCGCGTCGATCCAGCGCACGGTCCCGTCGCCGGCGCGGCGGATGCGGCAGCGGAAGTGCCAGTCCGTGCGCGCCTCCAGCGCGTGCCGGAACGCCTAGTCCACGGCGGCGCGGTCCTCATCCAACACGTGCTGCATGAACGCCGCGTAGCCCCACTCGGCCGGCGGCTCGGCGTAGCCGAAGATCGCATCGTGCCGGGGCGAGCGCACGGCGCGGTCGTTGGCGAGGTCCAGCTCCCACGCGCCTAGCCCGCCGGCTTCCAGCGCGAGCAGCAGGCGCTCCTCGCTGGCCCGCAGCGCGTCCTCCGTCCGGCGCTGCTCCGTGCGGTCGCGCAGGATCTTGAGAAAGCCGAGATGCGCGCCGTCCTCGCCCCGCAGCGGCATCATCTCGCCGCTGGCCCAGAAGCGCGAACCATCCTTCTTCATGTGCCAGCGCTCGTCGGCGGCGTGCCCCGCTTCCAGGGAGCGCCGCATCTCGAAGCCGGCGCGGTCCTCCGCCCGGTCCTCGGGCGTGAAGAACCGGCTGGCCGGCTCGCCGCGCATCTCCGCGGCCGACCAGCCGAGGATGCGCTCGGCGCCCGTGTTCCAGTCCGTGATCCGGCCGTCGCGATCGGTCGCGATGATGGCGAAATCGACCGCGCTCTCGAATATGGCCCAGTGCCGCAGGGCGCGGCCGCCGCCCGCATCCGCCCGCAGCCGCGCCATCTCGGCTTCCAGCTCGGCTTCGCGCCGCCGGAGCCGCTCGAGCTCCACCTCAGCCATGCCGGACCGTCCTGCCCGGCTTGACTGTGAGAAGGCCCGCCCGCATGGCCTGGCTGGCCGTGGCATGCCGTTCCCGTGCGGTCTGACCGCCGGGATAGGCCGCCAGGGCTCTGAAGGCGACGTGGGGGTTGTGCTTCGTGGCCACGGGCCGCATTAGCAACATGCAGTCCGGGTGTCACATAACGGTGCCGATACCTGCACGGCGGAAACGACGGCAGGCCTGCTCCGGGCCGGGACACGAAATCTGGACTTGAGCGCCCCCGCGCGCACCGGCCCCTTGATCCCACGCGCATAATGGCGATGATGCGCGCCGAAGCCAGATAGGTCTGCCATGAACCCCGACGTGCAGGGCGCAACGCTCATCTCGACCCCGATATCACATGCCCACCTGGATGACGACGACGCCTCCGGGATGAAGCATCCCTATCACCTCGTGGACCCCAGCCCGTGGCCGATCATCGCCGCCGCCGGCGGCGCCCTGCTGCTGTTCGGCATCATCATGGTCGCCCATTACGGCAACTACTGGGCGCTCGGCATCGGCATCGCCATCGTCCTCTGCACCGCTTTCCTCTGGTGGCGGGACGTGCTGAGGGAGAGCCGCGTCCCCGCCATGCACACCCCTGTCGTGCGCCTCGGCCTGCGCTACGGCATGCTGCTGTTCATCGCCAGCGAGGTGATGTTCTTCCTCGGCTTCTTCTGGGCCTACTTCCACTTCGCCCTCTACCCCGATCACGTCTCCGGCGCCGCCGACGCCATCTGGCCGCCTGCTGGCGTCCATACCTTCAATCCCTCGGACCTGCCCTTCCTCAACACGATGATCCTGCTGCTGTCCGGCACCACCGTGACCTGGGCGCACCATTCGCTGATCGTGGGCGACCGCAAGCACCTCGTCATGGGCCTGGGCTTCACCATCCTGCTCGGCATGGCCTTCAGCACCTTCCAGGCAATCGAGTACTCGCACGCGCCCTTCGCCTTCACCGGCGGCATCTATCCCTCGATCTTCTTCATGGCCACCGGCTTCCACGGCTTCCACGTCCTCGTCGGCACCGCCTTCCTGATCGTCTGCTGGTTCCGCGCGCGCCGCGGCGATTTCGCCCCTACGCGGCATTTCGGGTTCGAGGCCGCCGCGTGGTACTGGCACTTCGTCGACGTCGTCTGGCTGTTCCTGTTCGTCGCCATCTACCTGTTCGGCGCTGGGCAGATCGAGTAGGCGCGGGCGCCTTGCCCGAAGCATGATCCGCTCCGGGCTGCGTCGCCTCCTCTGGCCCGGCGTTCTGACGGCCGCCATGCTCGCCGTCCTCCTCGCCCTCGGGACCTGGCAGTTGCAGCGCCTTGCCTGGAAAACGGCCTTGCTCGCCGACATCGAGCGGGGCGAGGCGGCGGCGGCCATCCCTCTCCCGCCGGACCCGCGTCCCTTCACGAAAGCATTCGCCGACGGCGTGCTGCACGAGGACCTCGCGGCCCTCTACGGCTCGGAGGTCCGGACGACAGCCACCGGCCCTGTCCTCGGCGCTCACCTGCTGACGCCTCTGGAGCGGCAAGGCGCCGACCCGGTGATCGTGGACCGCGGCTGGGTTCCCGCCGACCATCCCCGCCCCACGACGCCCGCAACCGGCCCCGTCCGAGTCGAGGGCTACGTCCGCGCCCCCGAGGCGCCCATCCTCTTCGGCGCCGCGGACGACCCGCTGGCCCGGCGCTTCTTCGCGCTCGACCCCGTCGCCATCGGCGCCTCCCTCGGCCTGTCCCGCACGGCGTCCTTCACCCTCGTCGCCCTCGGGACCGTCCCGCCCAACACCTACCCGATCCCGGCCCGGCAGCTGCCGCGCCCAGCGAACAACCATCTCATGTACGCCTTCACCTGGTTCGGCCTGGCCGGCGCCCTGCTGGCCGTCTTCGCCTCCTTTTGCCGCACCACTCTCCAACGCGAGGCGCATCCCCTATGACCACCCACGACCGCACCGCCTACCAGCGCCTGCACGCCCGCTTCGCCCGAATCGCCACCCTCGGCGAGGCCGCCTCCATGCTCGGCTGGGACGCCGCCGCGATGATGCCGCCCGGCGGCGGCCCGGCGCGCGGCGACCAGCTCGCCGTGCTCGCCGGCCTCGGCCACGAGCTGCTGACCGCGCCCGAGGTGGCCGACGACCTCGCCGAGGCCGCCGCTGCCGGCCCCGACTTAGTCGATGACGCCGCCGACCCCTGGGCCGCCGCCAACCTCGGCCTGATGCGGCACGCCCACACCCGCGCCACCGCCCTGCCGCACGATCTCGTGGAGGCGCAGGCCCGCGCCAACTCGGCCTGCGAGAAGGTCTGGCGCGAGGCCCGCGCCGCCTCCGACTTCGTCCAGGTCCGCCCGCATTTTGCCGAGGTCGTCGCCCTCACGCGCCACGCCGCCGACGCCCTGGCGCCCGCGCTCGGCCTTTCGCCCTACGACGCGCTGATGGACGGCTACCAGCGCGGCATCGGCGCCGCCGATGTCGGCCCGGTGTTCGCCCGCTACGAGGCCTTCCTGCGCGACGCCCTGCCCGAGGCCGAGGCGCGCCAGGCCCGCGCTCCCACGCCGTTGCCGTTATCCGGCGCTTTTCCCGCGGAGGCGCAGGAGATGCTGTGCCAGCGCCTCTCCGCCCGCGCTGGCCTCGAGTTCGACCACGCCCGCCTCGACCGCTCCGTCCATCCGTTCTGCGGCGGCACCCCCACCGACGTGCGCATCACCACTCGCTACGACGAGGATGACCCCGCCCAGGCGCTCACGGGCGTCATGCACGAGACCGGCCATGCCCTCTACGAGCGCGGCCTGCCCACCGCTCACGCCCGCCAGCCCGTCGGCGAATCCGCCGGCATGGCGGCGCACGAGAGCCAGTCCCTCATCGTCGAGATGCAGGCCTGTCGCTCCGACGCCTATCTCGCCTGGCTCGGTCCCGAGCTGCACGGCATCTTCGGCGGCGGCCCGGCGCCCTACGAGGCCGCC
>JBBSIT010000338.1:0-5467 GCA_038231995.1 Acetobacterales bacterium
GAGCTGCTGCGCGATGCCGAGCAGCAGCCCGCCCGCGACCGCGCCGGGCAGGCTGCCAATGCCGCCGATGGCCACCGCGATGAAGCCCGACACGGTGAACAGCCGCCCGGTGTCGAACTGCAGGCTGGTGGCCGGCGCGATCACGATGCCGCCCAGCGCGCCCAGCCCGGCCGCCAGGCTGAACGAGAACAGCATCATGCCCGGCACGCCGATGCCCATGAGTCGCGCCGCCTGCGGGTTCTCGGCGCAGGCCCTCAGCGCCCGGCCGAACCCGGTGCGCGCCAGCAGCCACCACAGCCCCACGACGACCAGCAGCAGCGCGCCCAGCACCCACGGCCCCTGGCTCGGCACCAGCACCCCGCCCACGGCGAGCGGACGCTCGCCGCTGAACGCAGGCAGCGCGTAGGGCTGGCTGCCCCACACCAGCAGCACCAGCCCTTCCAGCAGGGTCAGCAGCCCGGCCGTCAGCATCAGCATGTTGCTGTTCGACAGCCGCTGCAGGCCCGGCACGAAGGTCGCCGCTCCCAGCACGCCGCCGCCGCCGACGGCAGCCAGCACCCCGCCGAGCACCGCCACTGCGGCCGGCAGGTCCCACTCCACCTGCATCGTGTAGGCTACGAGCGCGCCCAGCACGCAGAACGCGCCCTGGCTGAGGTTGATGATCCCCGTGACGCGGTGCACCAGCGAGAAGCCGAGCGCCACGAGCGCGAAGATCGCGCCCTGCATCACGCCGCCGATCAGGATCTGGACGAAGGTGGACACGCCGGAGGCTACTCCGCGGGCGCTCCGCGCGGCTTGCTGACCACCTTCCAGGTGTTTGCCTGCGCATCCCACCGGGTCACGACGACGCTGTCGAGATCGAGGCCGCGCTGCGGCAGGCGCTGCATGTCGTACACCCCGTTCACGCCGGCGAAGCCTTGCGTGCGGGCCAGCCGCTCGCGCAGCGCCTCGGGCGTCGCGTCGGCGCCCACGTCGCGCAGGGCGGCGACGACGAGCATGGCCGGGTCCCACGAGAAGGTGCTGCTGGCGTCGGGCTTGATGCCGGTGGCCTGGAACGCGGCGAAGAAACGCTCCTGCGCCTCCTCAACCGCGGCCGGCAGGGTCTTGCCGGGATGCGGGGGCCACTCGGCCGAGGGAATGTATAGCTCCCGCGGCAGGAAGGCGGCGAAGCCCTGCATCTGGGCATAGGTCATGTTGCCGTTGGTCGTCCCCACCGGCACGTCGAGCCCGGCGGCGGTGATCGCCTTGAACACGGTGCCGACAGCGCTGCCGGTGGACCAGGCGATGACGGCCTGCGGGTCGGCCGCCTTGATCCGCTCGATCTGCGCGGCGGCGCTCACGTCGGTCGGGTTGAACCGCTGCTGCTCCACCAGGGTGATGCCGGCGTGCTCGGGCCGGGCCACCAGCTCCAGGATGTTGCGCAGCGCGTCCTGGCCGCTGGCGTCGGTGCTGGTGATCAGGCCGATGCGGGTGATGCCCTTCGCCTTCCAGTAGGTCAGCAGGGCGGCGGCCAGGTCCTTGGTCGAGACGCCGGAGCTGAACATGTAGCTGCCGGGCTCGGGGTAAACGCCGGGCGAGAAGCAGTACAGCACGGGGCCGCGGCGCATCAGCGGAGCCATGGCGTTGCACATGGCGACCAGGCCGGAGCCGAGGATCACGTTGGGCTTGGCGGCGACCAGGCGCGTGGCGATCTGCACCGCGACCTGCGGGCTGCTCTGGTCGTCATGGAAGGTGAACTTGACCGGCCGGCCGCCGATGCCGCCGCTCTCGGCGATGATCGCCTCGGCGCGTTGCAGGCTGGCCTGCTCCTGCTGACCGAGGAACGAGCCGCCGCCGGTGAGCGGCAGGACGACGTTGATGCTGACCGGGTCCGCGGCGCGGGCGCTCTGCGGCGGCGCCAAGGCGGCGACGGCCGCGAGCGCGAGAGCGTAGAACGGCAGACCTCTGGCCATGGAACCTCCCCGGGATGCGCCTCGGGCCTGCGCCCGATTTGGTTAGGACACTAACTTTCGGTCCGTGGTTCCGCAAGGCGACGCGGGTCCGCCTGGAACCAGTAGGCCGGCCTCCGCCGATGCTGCATCTCGACCATAGCGGGGTTCTCGTGCATCTTAGCTCGCTATGTTCACATCCGCCCAGCGTATCGAACCAGGCCGCCGGCTCAAGGCCCGGCCACAGCACCCGGCCCGGCGCGGATGCCCCGCATGACCAGCGCGGCCCGGGCGGCCGAGACTCCCAAGCTGCCGCTCGACGTCAGCGTGGGCTACCAGGTTCGGATCACGCATCGGCTGATCCAGCGGGCATTGCAGGCGCGCATCTGCCGCCACGGCGTCACGCTCGGCATGTGGTACTTCCTGCGCGTGCTGTGGAACGAGGACGGCCTCACCCAACGCGAGATCTCGCGCCGGATCGGCACGATGGAGCCGACGACGCTCTCGGCCATCATGGCGATGGAGCGGAGCGGCCTGGTGCGCCGGGTCCGCAACGCCGATGACCGGCGCAAAATCAATATTTTCCTGACCGAGCGGGGGCGCAGCCTGGGGCCGCAGCTGCTGCCCGCGGCGATCGACGTCGTGGGAATGACGGTCAAGGGCCTCTCGGATCGCGAGATAGCGTCCTTGCTGGGCATGCTCGGCACCATGCAACGCAACCTGTACGACGCGCTGGACGGCGCGCCCGAGCCCGCCCCCGAGCCCGCCGAGGACTGAGCCGCTCATCAAGGAGGAACGCCGTGCCGCTTATCCGCATCGAGCCGGTCCTGGACCCGGGGTCGGGCAACTACTTCCTGGAAATCTACCATCCCCACGACGCGCAGGCCCCGTTCGTCACGACGCAGCCGCGCTATCGGACGGCGGCCGCGGCGGAGAACGACCTGATCGCGACCATGGCGGCGGCGGCCAGCACGCCCCGGACCGGCGACCCGGCGTCTTGACCGCCTACGGATCGCTCATGAAGCTCCCCCGCATACCAGCCGCCATCGTCTTCGACATGGATGGTCTGCTCTTCGACACCGAAGCGCTCTACCAAGAGTCGATCTTGGTGGCAGCAGCCGATGGAGGGCACGAGATGACCCTGGCCCTCTTTCGCCGCATGCTCGGCTGCCCCTGGCATGTGAACCGGGACCTGCTTCTGGATCACTACGGCGCCGCATTTCCCGTTGATGATTTCCGATCCGCATGGCATCGGCACTTCGACGTGATGGCTGCGACCCGTCTGTCATTGAAACCCGGCGCGGTCGAATTGCTCGATACGTTGGACGAGCTGCGGCTGCCCCGGGCGATCGCTACATCCTCTGCTCGTCATAGCGTGCAGCACCACTTGGCGGCCCATGATCTGGCTGCCCGGTTCCATGAGATCGTGGCGCATGGGGACTATGCAGCCGGTAAGCCCGCACCCGATCCGTTCCTGAAAGCGGCCGAGCGGCTGGGAGTGGAACCTCGATTCTGTCTGGCCTTGGAGGACTCCCACAACGGGGTCCGGTCTGCGTCCTCCGCCGGCATGATGACTATCATGGTACCGGACCTTCTCGAACCGACGGACGAGATTCGAGGGCTCTGCACCTTTGTCGTCCGTGACCTGCACGAGGTGCGCCGCCTTCTTTTGGCTGCCGAGACCGCTGTGCTGCCCTGACCGGACTGGTCGGGTTTCGACCCTAGATCCGTATCCCGCCCTGATGCCGCAGCACGACTTCCTGCCCGCCGCGCGAGGAGGCGAGCATGGCCAGGCAGATCTCGGTCGTCGCCAGGCCCCATGCCCCGGAGTGCAGCGGCGGCCGGCCCAGGAGCAACGCGTCGGCCAGCTCGTCGATGACTTCGGCCCGCGCGAAGGCCGGCGACGGCAGCGCCTCGAAGCTCCGCTCGTCGTCGCCGTCGATCATGATCCCGCCCGGCATCGGCCGCAGGTCGCCGCGCTCGCACGACACCACGACGAAGCCGAAATGGTTGTGCGCCGGCGGCGGCGCGGCCCGGGCCTCGGCGGCGCCCGCGTCCGTGCCGTAGGCCCGGCGGTCCTTCAGCGCCGCCTCCTCGGCCGGCGAGCCGACCGTGCGCAGCCGCGCGCGGGCGGCGCCATAGTCCGCCGGGTTCCGCGGCCATCCCATCTCGCCCACCCAGCCCTGCAGCTCGTCGGTGTCGAAATGGCCGTGGCCGTTATACGCCAGGCTGGCGAAGGCGCCGCCCTCGAACGCCAGCAGGGCGGAGTAGGCGCCCTCGGTGGGGCGGGCCGGGTCCCACGCGCCGGCCATGGCGCGCACGCTGCGCGCGGGGCGGCCGGCCAGCAGGCGGACCACGTCCACCTGATGCGGCGCCTGGCTAAACAGCGCGCCGCCGCCCTGGGCGGTGTCCAGTTCCTCCGGCCGGCGCGGACGGTATAGGTAATCGGTGAAGTTGACCGCGTGGACCATGCGAACCGCGCCGAAGCGGCCGCCCTCGATCAGCCGGCGCGCATGCAGATAGGGCAAGTCGAAGCTGTGGCTATGCCCGACCAGCAGGTGCACCCCGGCCGCCTCGGCCGCCGCCACCATCGCCCGGCAGTCGGCGATGCTCAATGCCATCGGTTTCTCGACCAGGACATGCTTGCCCGCCGCCGCCGCGGCCCGTACGTGCTGCACGTGGAGCTGGTGGGGGGTGGCGATATAGAGGGCGTCGAGCGCCGGGTCGGCGCAGAGCGCCTCCACCGTGTCGTAGGCGCGGGCGGCGAAATCGTCGCGGAACCGTTCGCGGGCGGCGGGCCGCGGGTCGGCCGCCGCGACCAGCCGGACGCGCGGATGCTGCGCCAGGGTGGGCAGCATCAGCATGAATGCCCGCCCCAGCCCGGCGACGCCGAGCCGCACGACCTCGCCGTTCAGCCGAGCGCCTGGAACAGCCCGCCCCAGCCCTTCACGCGCGCCGGGTCGGCGCCGGCGAGGATGAGCGATTTCCAGAGCGTGACCTGCACGGTGTCATAAACCGGCAGGCCCAGCTCGGCTTCGAGCGCCGGCACGAGGGGTGCGGCGCGCAGGTTGGTGCAGAAGGCGGCGATGCAGTCCGGTCCCGCTTGCGCAACCTCGCGCGCCATGCCGGCGATCACCTCGGGACCGAATTCGGCGAAGGAGAAGTTGCCGGGGTCGTTCAGGTGCCGCTCGGCGCAGACCTCCACTCCGGCGCCCGCGTAGTTGGCCACGATGCGCGCCTGGACGTCGTGCAGGTAGGGCGTGACCAGGCCCAGGCGGCGGGCGCCGGTCCGCTGCAGCACCTCGTTGAGCGCCAGCACGGAGCTGGTGGCGGGGATGCCGGTCCGGGCGGTGATGGCCGCGCAGAGGGCCACGTCCGCGTCGAAGCCGAGCCATCCGGCGGAGGTGCCGTTCCAGGCGATGGCGTCCACCCGCGCGTCCGCGAGCAGCAGGGCGGCGTCGAGCAGAGGCGCCGGGTCGAACTGCCCGAGCGCATCGGCTTCAAGCGCGATACGGGTGACGGTGAAGCGGGCGAAGTGC
>JBBSIT010000339.1:0-5444 GCA_038231995.1 Acetobacterales bacterium
CGGATGCCTATTTCCCGGCTTACCGGGCCAGTCTCGCCAAGGTGCCCGCGTCCCGGCCGGCAGCGTTCAAGCTGGCCCAGGCCTGGGTTGCGCTCCAGCGCGGCCTGACGCCGCGCATCCCGGCATTCCAGCGGTACGCGGACGCCACCCGCGACGCGGCGTTGCGCGTCCAGGAGGGCGCCTGCGCCCGGGCCGCGACCGAGCTCGGCATCTCCGCGGCGGAAGCGAAGCTGCCCTTGGTGCTCGGCAACCGGGTCTCGACCCTCGGGGCCTTCGCCTGCGACCTCAACGACGCCGGTGTCCGCCAGGGCAAGTATGCCGCCCTCGCCGGCGCCGACCCGGCCACGGCGGACCACATGCTCAAGCTCTACGTGCGGAGCGGGGAAGGGGAGCGCATCATGCGGGACGCCTTCGGCCGGCGTGGCGCCGAGCCGGAGGACTCGTTCGACCCCAACTCCGCTTTCGACTTCGACCGGCTGGCCGCCGCGCCGTCAAACGGAGGCGGTGACGGCGACATCCAGGACGTCGCGGTGCTCGTCCTGCGCCAGGTGGACATCGGTGTGGACCGCAAGGCCCTGGTTGGGGTGCAGGTGGGCGATGAAGCCAAGATGCAGGCCCTCTCGGTCGCCGAGTGGCGCATGGCATCCGGCGGCATGGGAGCGGGCGGGCCGCGGCGCGACGTCGGCTCCGACGCGTGCGCGACGTTCGCGGCCAATCCCGCCGCGCTGCCGCCCATGGTCGAGGCTCACGCCCTGCTCGCCTGCGCCAAGAGGAACTGACCGGATAATCTCGTGCAATCAGCGCGCGGCGTTGCGGGCGACCACGGCGCCCGACTCCGACAGGATCACCCCGCCGCCGCGGAACGCCACCTTCAGGCTGAACTTCGCGGTGCCGGTGGACTGGGCATTGCGCTCGGCGCTGCGGCAATCCCAATCCACCAGGCCGGCAACCGTGCAGATCTCGCTGCCCGCCTCGCAACCGACGTCGAGGGATCCAGGCCGCGCGACATAGGAGCGGGACGGCCAACGGATCGTGAAGGCGCGCTTCTGCGCCAGCAGGGCCGGCCGGGTCGTCGGCTTGCCGTAGAACTCCACCACGGGGGCATACAGCGGCGTTATGGAGGCGAGGGCCTCCGGGTTCCTCGCCGACCAGCTGGCGAAGAAGTCGTGCACGAACGCGGCGGCGCGATCGCGGGGGCGGGTGCAGGAGGCGTGGGCGCGTCGAGGTCTGTTCCGGTCTGGGCAGCGGCCGGTCCAGCCGATGCCGCCGCGGCGTCGTCGGTGCTCCGCATCAAGGCTTGTGCGTCGGCGTTCCCGAGCAGCCCGCTGGCCTCGCGGCCGCTCGCCTGCTGCCAGGCAGCGATGGCCGCGCGGGTGTCGGAACCGAACACGCCGTCAATCGCGTCGGTATCCGGGATGTAGCGCAGCCGATGCAATTGGAGCTGCAGCGCCGCCTGCTGCTCCGGCATGCGGGCGGCCTCCTCCGCGGCCGCACCGGTCAGGCGCGCGTCCCATGCCGCTTTCTGACGGCGATACGTCTGGGCGACGCAGGGAACGGCTTCGGGCGCCGGCTGCGGCGAGGTGGCGCCGACAGGCAGCGATGGCCCGATGCCGCAGGCCGCCCGCGTGGCCAGCCCGAACGCGACCGCCTCTTGCCGCACGGCTTGCTGGCCGGCTGGTCCCGCCTGTTGGCGCAGCGCCTGATAGCTCTGGACGAATGTCAGTTCGAGCCGGGCGAGGTCGGGCGCCGAGCAGATCAGCTGCGCGAGCGGGTCGCGGGGCGCCGGGCACGGAAAGCTTGGCCCGGCGACTTGGGGGACCGTCTGCGAGGCGCTGGCAGGGTCGTCCAAATCAACCGCGTCCGCCCCGGCGGCGGCGCTCCACGCCCCGAGGCACGCGGACATCCCGAACACCAGGCCGATCTCGATACGCCTCATGGTCGCATGCCTCTGTGCCATGCCCACAGTCTAGCCGGGATCACCACAGGCGCCAGGCAGCCGTGTCCTGGTCCGAGATGCAACGTTCGGGCGAGGGTTCCGCCGCCGGGCATGCAGGCTTCGCGGAACACGACCGGAATGCAAAGGCTGGATGGATCTTGTTGGCGTAGCGACGGCCGATTAGCCTTTGATGGAACCGAACAAGGTGGACGGCGAATGCGGATCTCGGGCTTGGCCGTAGCACGCTTATGATCCAGCGCATGTTGGGCGGGTCGATCCAGAGGAGGACCGCGCAGGCTCGGCGGCCGAGGCTCGTCGTGTGAGCCAAGTGGGTGCCGCTACGCTTACACCCCGCGCCAGACCGGCGGCCGCTTGGTCAGGAAGGCGTCCATGCCCTCGCGGAAATCGGCGCTCATATAGCACATCAGCACGAGGTCGTGCGCCTCCTCGGGGAGCAGCTGCTCCTTGATCCGGCGCACCGCCTCCTTGGTGGCGCACAGCGTCAGCGGCGCCTGGGACGCGATGAGCTGCGCCAGCTCCTCCGCCCGCGCGAGCAGCGCCGCGTGGTCGGGCAGGACCTCGCTGACCAGGCCGATGGCCTTGGCCTCCTCGGCCTCCATGAGGCGCGAGGTGAAGACGATCTCCTTGACGCGCGCCGGGCCGATCAGCGCGACCAGCCTGGTGTAGTTGGACATGGACAGGCAGTTGCCGAGCGTGCGCCCGATCGGGAAGCCGAAGCGCATTCCTGCGGCGGCGATGCGCAGGTCGCAGCAGGCCGCGATGCCCGCGCCGCCGCCGGTGCAGGCGCCCGCGATGGCGGCGAGCGTCGGCTTCGGGCAGGCTTCGAGCGCGCCGAGCACCCGGTCTATCCGCGCCTCATAGCCCAGCGCGTCCTCCGGCGAGTTGAAGGCGCGGAACTGCGAGATGTCCGTGCCCGCGGCGAACGCCTTCTCGCCGGCGCCGGTGAACAGCAGGGCGCGGACCGAGGGGTCGCTCCCGGCCTCCCCGCAGATCTCGGCCAGCCGCTCGTACATGGCGAAAGTCAGCGCGTTGCGGGCCTGCGGCCGGTTGAAAGTGATGCGGCCGATGCCGTCCCGCACCTCGTAGAGCAGCTCCTCGGTCATGCGCATGGCTCCTTCAAGGCGCGATCGGCGCCATCTGCTGCGGGTCGAACTCCAGCCACACGGCTTCGCCCACCTCGAAGACCTGCGGCGGCGGGGCGGCGACCTTCAGCCGCATCCCGCTGTCCTCGGGCGCCACGACGTAATCCCAGGACTCGCCGAGGAAGGCGCGCTCGACCAGCCGCCCGGCGACCAGGCGCGCGTCGCCGGCCCGCGGCGGGGCGCGATGGAGCGCGATGCTCTGCGGCCGCACCGAGAACTCCACGTTCCCCTGCAGCGCGGCGCCGCTATCCTCGAACATCGCGCGCGGCAACGCGAAGCGGTCGAAGGCGACGTGCTCGCCATTGGCGGTGCCCTGCATCAGGTTGGTGCGGCCGATGAACCCGGCGACGAAGCGTGTCCGCGGCCGCGTGTAGAGCAGGTAAGGCGGATCGACCTGCTCGATCCGCCCGGCGTGCATCACCGCGATCCGGTCCGACGTCACCATCGCCTCGCCCTGGTCGTGCGTGACATAGACCGTGGTGAAGTGGAAGGCGTCGTGCAGCCGGCGGATCTCGAAGCGCATCTCCTCGCGCAGATTGGCGTCGAGGTTGGACAGCGGCTCGTCCAGCAGGAGCACGCGCGGCTGGATCACCATGGCGCGGGCGAGCGCCACCCGCTGCTGCTGCCCGCCGGACAGCTCGGACGGGTAACGGTCGGCGAGCGCGCCGAGCTGCACCGTTCCCAGCATCTCGGCCACCTTGGCGCGGATCGTCTCGCGGTCGAGGCGGCGCAGCTTGAGGCCGAAGGCGACGTTCTCGGCGACCGTCATGTTCGGCCAGATGGCGTAGCTCTGGAAGATCATGGACATGCCCCGCTTCTCCGGCGGCAGCGTCGCGCCGGGTGCGGAGATCACCTCCCCGTCCATGGTGATCGTGCCGGCCGTGGGCCGTATGAAGCCGGCGATCATGCGCAAGGTCGTGGTCTTGCCGCAGCCGGAAGGGCCGAGCAGGGAGACGAACTCGCCCGGCACGATATCGAGGTTCAGCCGGTCCACCGCGGTGTGCGCGCCATAGACGCAGCTCACCTGATTCAGCGACAGCCGCGGTCGCGCTGCGCCCCCCTCCGGTCCGCCGTTCAGCCCGTTCAAGACCGCCTCAGCATGAAATCGCGCCCCACTATCTTGTAGCCCGCCAGTACGATCAGGATCGTGACCCCGAGCAGGAAGAAACCGAGCGCGGCCAGCGTCTCGAAGCTGCCGTTCTCGCTCAGGTCCAGCATCATCACCGAGATCACCCGCGTCTGTGCGCCCACCAGGAAGATGGCCGTGCTCAGCTCCCGGGTCGCCGGGATGAAGACCAGCAGCCAGGCGCCGACCAGGCTCGTCTTCAGCAGCGGCGCGACGACGCGCGTGACCGCCCGAAGCCGCCCGCCGCCCAGGATGCGCACCGCCTCCTCCATCTCCGGGTTCAGCGCGCGGATCGCGGCCAGGCAGCTCGTGTAGGCGATCGGCAGGAAACGCGCCGTGTAGCCGAACACCAGGATGGCGGCGGTGCCGTAGAGGGCGAGCGGCGGCGGCGCCCAGGCGGCGTAGAAGCCGATCGCCAGCACGATGCCGGGAATCACCAGCGGCGCCATGCAGAGCAGGGTCAGCAGCCCGCCGGCCCGGCCGGCCAGCCGGCGGCTGACGATGTAGGCGACCACCAGGGCGAGCGCCACCGCGATGCAGGCGGTCGCCGCCGAGTAGGTGAAGCTGTGGATGATCGTCTGCCGGGCGTTCGGGTCCTCGAACAGCAGGTAGCGGAAGTTGCCGAGCGTGAGGTTGTCCCAGGAGAAGCCGCGGCCCCAGGCCCGGCTGAACGCGGCCTGGCCGAGGGCTGCGTAGGGCAGGACCACCGCCATCCCCACGATCAGCAGCGCGTAGCCCAGCATCGCCCAGCGCCACGCACCCAGCTGCAGCGGCGTCCGGCTGCCGCCCTTTCCGGTGAGCGCCACGTAGCCCCTGCGGCCCAGGATCATGCGCTGCGCCGCGAACAGCGCCACCGTGATGAGGATCAGCGGGATGGCGTAGGCCGCCGCCACCTCCGCCTGCACCGGGAACTGGAAGAACTGCCAGAGCTGCAATGTCATCACCTTGATGCGCGCCGGGAGCGCTATGATCGCGGGCGTGCCGAACAGGGCCACGGTGTCGAGGAACACGACGATCGCGCCGCCCAGGATCGCCGGCGTCACCAGCGGCAGGGTGACGCGGAGGATCGTGCGCAGGCCGCCGGCGCCGAGGATGTTGGCCGCCTCCTCCATCTCCGACGACACCCGCTCCAGCGCGTCGGCGGTGAAGACGAAGATGTAGGGAAAGGCGTAGAGCGACGTGACCAGGACGAGGCCGCCGAAGCTGTAGATGTTGGAGA
>JBBSIT010000340.1:0-5438 GCA_038231995.1 Acetobacterales bacterium
GCCTGCAACGTGCGGGTCTCGATCCGGCCATGCTCCTTGTCGATCGTCTGTGAACAGGGGAGGTCAGGCGGCAAGCGAGCGGATACCGTTGGCGAAGTCACCGGACTGCCCAGCCGCATAAACTGCTGCGGGAAGTTTGGTTGACGACATAACCTGGAATCGGACAATTCTAGCGAACTGTTCTTAAGTCGCCCAACTGTAGCGCACATAGTTCGGACCGTTTTAGAGCCTGCCTGATTTCGCCAACGGTATCCGAGCGTTTTCAACCAAAATCAGCCAGAACCGAATCGCCCTGGTCAGGCTGCGGGCGGGCTCGACCGTTGGTGAGCGGCGAGCCATGCCTTTTCATCGGCCTCAGCCTCACGCGCTCCTGCGACGCAGCCCGATGAGCCCGGCGAGGCCGAGGCCGAGCAACGCCGCGCTCGCCGGCTCGGGCACGAACACCTGGTCGCGAACGCCGAGCGCGATGTCGGCGAAGTTGGTGAACACGCCGTCCACGCCGTAGCCGTAGTAGGTCTGGTACTGGTTCGGGTTGTTCAGGAACGTGTAGGGATGCACGAAGAGGCCGGCGTCGTGGGCGAGTTGCACGCACGCGGCCGTTGTCTGGCTGGTGGACGGCCCCACGCCGTCGGCGTAGCTCGCGATCTGGCCTGCCTGCACAGCAGTTGAGGGGCAGACGCCAAGCTGCGTCACGGGCACATCCGTCAATCCATTGAGATAGGCGACTTGCGCCGGATCGAAGGATTGCAGGATCGCGGTGTTCCGGCCAGCGTCGAAGTAGCCGTTGTACTTGGGATCCTGGAGCACGCCCAGGATCGCGTCCGCGACGAGAAGGCCGCTCTGCTTCGCTTCGGGATAGATGCCGACCAGCTGCCCCGTCGAGGCATAGGTGCTGTAGGCGTAGTCGGCGAGCTGGTTCAGGGTGGTGATCTTGTAGTCGTAGGCCGGGTCGTAGAATCGCCGGTCGCTGCCGTATCCGTTCGCCGCGCGGAAGCCGGCCGTGAGTTGCTCGATCTGTGCGTAGGTGAACCGCGTCGCATCGTAGGTGCCGTCCGGCGAGCGCAGGGCCGCGATCTCCGGGTGCGTCGCGGCGTACTGGACGACGTTGGTGGTCGCGTTCAGCGTGCCGTCATGCAGCATGATCGGCACGTTATCCCTCGTGAGATAGACGTCGCCCTCGAGGAAGTCGGCGTGCTGGGCAACCGAGAGCCGGTAGGCTTCCAGCGTCTCCTCGGGCAGGTAGCCGCTCGCGCCGCGGTGGTTGATGACGAGCGGCGGCTGGCCGGTCAGCGTCATCGGCGCCGCGACGGCGACCGAGGACGTGCCAAGCAGGGCGGCGGGCAGGGCCCACCAGAGCAACGGGTTTCGCGCGCGCATGAGACCGCCTCCGGGCTGGCTGGCGCGGAGCGCCATGGCTCCGCTGCGTGCTTCATACAAAGATCCCTGTCCGCGCAGTCTGACATCTCTGTGACAGGTCGTGTCGAGGCTACGCAGCGTTAGGCTCTGCAGGCCCTGGGCCGGGGCTGGTGTGGCGGCGACCAGGCCCGCGAGGCGTCGCCGGACCGTGTCGGCGCTCTCGCCACCCGTGTTGCCCAGCGCCTGCGCCGCCATGTGCATCCAGGCATAGGCACGAGAGGGCGCCATGGCGGGCGACATTGGTTGGTCAGCCGCGCCCGTCCCTCCTGATGGGCAGACCCGCTTCAACTTCACTTCGTGCTACAGGCAGGCTCATCTTCTCCATGTCCTATGCTTGTCATCCGGAGCCGAGATCTCCGGGTATCCGTCCAGGGCACAAGGAGAAGAAAGGGGCGATCAAACTCTAGCTCGGCCCGTCGCCGCCCGCTATTTCCCGATCCGACCCCTTCCACCACCGGCGGGTGGCCACCCGCCGATGTCGGCGCTCAAACCGTGTCATGCGCAACATAGTGCTCGCTCGTACAAGAAGCTGGAGTTGGCTCCGCTCAAACCTGGGCGGAACCAACTCCAGCCTGCCTCCGGCGCAGCGGCAACAGGGGAACCAGGCCCAGCACGAAGATCGCCAGCGTCAGCCGGTAGGCCGGAGGCTCGTAGACGAACTCGACATCGGACTCCCCAGCAGGCAGAGGCACAGCTTGGAACAACGGCGCCTCCCTGCGGAGCGGCGCCGCCTCCCCGTTGACCACGGCGCGCCAGCCCGGGAAATGCAACTCACGCCGGACCAGGCTCGACGGCCGCTCGCACCTCGCCGTGACGCGTTCGCGGCCGCGCACGTCGAGCCGGCAGGCGCCGCCGATGACCTCGAAATACGGCGCGGGCGCCTCGACCTCGTAGATCGCCATCAGCCGGTCCTCATAGACCCGGACGGGCGCTGGCGAGGCGGTGCGATACTGCACGACCAGATGCGGCGTGACGCCGTCGCGCGGCCCGCCCGCAGTTTCGACCTGCGTGCCGGGCGCCGGCCAGAGCCAGACTGCGACCGCGGAGCCTTCGGGGTGGGTCAGCACATACTCGATGGCCTGACCTGCCTCGACGTGCAGCGGTTGATCCAGTTGCACGGCGAAGGTGCCGCCATCGGTCGCGCCCGCAAGATCAGCCTGCCCCATGCTGCACCGCGACGCCGCGCAGGCCTGGACGACCAGCGTTCCGGTGGACTGGCCCCCATACGTGCCGATCCCGACGCCGACCTGCGTGACCTCGCCTCGGCGCACCTGCGCTCCGGGGATGGTGCCGGACAGCCGGCTCCGGCCACCAACGCAAGCGCCTCGGCGCCGCCGCCTGCATGCACTGTCGTGATCGCCGGGCTGAATGGGTTCGAGCTGGCGGGCGCGAGGATGTAGCGCACGTTGAGCGCGGCGTAGTCCTGCAGGTTCGCCGCGAGCTCGTCGGCATTGGAGGGCTGGCCCGGCTCGTCGAGCGGGAACGACCCGGTGAAGTAGGTCGGGAAGGCGCGCGCCGCCAGGTGCTCGCGCACGTGGTCGGACCAGACGACCGGCACGGGCAGGTAGTTGTGGTTCACCGACGCGACGCCAAACATCCCGCCGTAGTTCGGCTGGAACGGACCCAGGGTCGCGAACCGATGCAGGCCGATATGGGCCTGCAGGAACTGGATCGCCGCGGTGTCCAACTGCGGCCTGCGCTCGCCGGACAGCAGCGCGACCATGAACAGAACAGCCGCATCGGCGACGAGCACACAGGCAGCGGCTTGCCTGCCCCGCTTGCCCGGCCACGCGAAGGCGGCCGCCGCGAGCAGGACCGACCCGGCGCCCCACGCCAACGATCCCCAGAGATAGGGTTGGTAACGCGCAGTGAGCCGGGTCAGGCCGTCGATCAACGGCCAGGCCGGCAGCGTCGCCCACAGACCGGCGGCCAGGATCACGACCGCCGCCGCCCAAGGCTGCCAGCTTCGCGCCGAACCATGCGGCGCGCTGTCCAGCGCGAAGGCGGCGAGGATGATCGCCGCGGTGAGCCAGCCGCCGCCGGAGTAGCGGGCGAAGGCGGCCTCGTGCAGGAACGGGATGAGGTTCACCCCCCCGGTGACGCCGGGCACGCCCATGCTCTTGGCGAGCGTGATCGCGATCCAGCCGCCGAGCAGCACGCGCAGCCCGAGCTCCCGCCGGCCGCGCACCAGGCCGAGCAGCGCCGCCAGGGCCAAGGTGGCGCCGAGATAGCCGCCGGAGCGGTTCCAGATTTCCGTCAGCAGTCCCGACGGCTCTATCGCCGATAAGTCGGCCGGCAGGCCGAACAGGTAGGGCAGCAGGAACAGCGGCAACCCGGCCGGCGGCATCGACAGCAACCCGGTGGCGATGCTCTCCCGCCCGCCAAGGCTCGACACGCCCATCAGATGAACGAATGGCCAGAGCAGGGGCAGGGCCAGCATCATCCCTACGGCACCCCCGCCGGCGACACGTCTGGCATAGCCGAGGCGGAATGGCCCGCCGAGGGTCGCCAGCCGATAGCCGGCCCATGCGAGCGCCAGCAGCCCGTCGAGATAGGCCGCCTCCGGGAACCCGGCGTAGAGCGACCAGGCGAGGGCGACAGCGATCAGCCGGTAGCCGCCCGGGCCGCCCGCCAAGGCCGCCGCGCGCGCCCGTTCGAGACCGAGCAGGAGCAGCGGCAGGAACGCGACCGGCAGCGCCGACACCGGGCCAGACCAGGAGAAGGGAGAACTCAGCTCGAACAGCACACCGCCGGTAACGGCCGCGACCGTCCCCACCCCGAGGCCGCGCAGCAAGCCGTGCATGGCGACGCCCCGTCACCTGCAGCGCGATGACCAGGAGCAGGGCGCCGTGCGGCAACGCGAGCAGCAGGACGTAGGGCAGGAACAGCGCCGAGGACTGGATGGCGGCCGCCAGCGGCAGGCCGACCTCGCTATAGGGGTCCCACCAGGGCACCCTGCCGGCGAGCCACTGGTGCGCCGCCTGGGCGCCGAGCGCCTGCGTCGTCCAGCCGGCGTTGAAGTCGAGGAAGCCGGGCAGCCCGTGGGCGAAGCGGGGCATCGCCTCGAGCGTCAGCCCGGCGGAGAACCAGATCGGGTCGGCGCTGAGCCCGAGGAGTGCTGCCGGCAGGCGCGCGATGAGGGGAAACGCGAGCAGGACGCAGAGCGGGGTGAATCGCTGAAACGATCTCACGAGAGCTTTCGTCCTGCAGAGGGACGGGGAGAGGCTGCCGGGCAACCGGCGGTGCGACAAGCTGCCCTAGCGCGGCTCGGCCGGCCATCCGAGCGAGCCGAGATAGACCAGCAGCCCGGCCTCCAGCAGCGCCTCGGGCGGCATCGGCGCCCAACCCTGGCCGGCCGCGCCGCTGCCGCACGTCGTCGCGATCCCGTGCGTCAGCGACCACACGTGCAGCGCCATCATCAGCGGCGGCGGACGGTGCGGCCCCGTGCCCGCGCGGCACGCCGCATCGGCCGCCCGCCGCAGCACGGCGAACGCGCCGTCGCGCGCGCGCAGCAGCTCGGCATCGTCGCCTGACGCGACCCCCGTCTCCACCATGGCCGCATACACCGCCGCCTCGCGCCCGGCGAACGCCAGGTGCGCCTGGGCGCAGCACTCCAGCGCGCGCACCGGGTCGGCCTGGCTGGAGGCCGCAGCCGCCAGCTCGGCCGCGAACTGCTCGAAGCCGCGCCGCGCCAGCTCGGCCAGCAGCACGTGGCGGTCGCGGAAGTGCCGATAGGGTGCGGCCGGGTTCACCCCCACCGCCCGGGCCAACTCGGCGATGGCCAGGCCCGCCAGGCCGCGCTCGGCGATCAGGCCCAACGCCGCCTGGATCAGCGCCTCGCGCAGGTTGCCGTGATGGTAGCTGTCACGCTCGCGGCCGCTCTGCTCGCCCCATGCCATGCTGTAGTTACTTACATCGCAACCCGGGGATTGCATCCCTCGGCGGCCAACTGGGATCTACGTCAGCGCCGCGCCGGACGCGCCGGGTCAGGCGGCCGGTAGAATGCCGCCCCGAGCCGCTCC